>CAILWD010000146.1 GCA_903837815.1 uncultured Chloroflexota bacterium
GCTGTTTTCGAGGAGAGTTTGTTAAGATTATTCCAGCGCGCGCCGCGCGATCACACGCACCGCCCCGGGGACCGGTTTCTCTGAAGCAAAGACCATGTAGCCGCCGCCGCCAGCGCCGGAAAGCTTCCATCCGAGCGTTTCATTGCGATACTCGTCAATAATAGCCGACACGCGCTCGTTCATCGTATTTGGAAACAAGGCACATTGAGCCTCGAAGACCTCCCGCATCGTCTTCCCAAAGCGGACAATGTCCCGGTCGAGAATTGCCTGCCAGTGACCGTCAGCCGCATCTGCCAGGGCTTTGGCGTTCTCGCGGTTCAAATTGGTGCCTTCCAGTACGTTGTAACCATCGAAGCGTGGACCAAGCGAAACAAGATAAATCGAATTTTCCACAAATTGCAGCAGGTTTTCGTCGAGGCGATGCTCGATGCGGGACGGCCAGTATTCCCCTTCGTAATATGCATATGCCAGGCCGGGATAGACCAATCCGATCGTGTCCTGCGAACCAGAAATGACCTTTGTGCCGGGCGGGTTATCGTAGCGGAACAATATCTTGGCGATTTTTTCATAATCATCATGCGGAAATTTCGTCCCCCAAATTTCCTGCGCATGGCGGCGTGTGCTGGTGGCCATTCCGCTGCGTTCGTTGAATTCCAGCGTGGGTTCCAGTGAAATTGTGATGACGGGACCGGGGTAGTGTTTTGAAACAAATGGTTGGTCGAGCCAGCCTCCAGCCAGGTCGATCCGATAGGGCATCTGATCGCGCTTGCGCAAGTCGGTGGTGGATCGCGCTTCGAAGCCGGGGTGCGGTGTTCGTTCCAGAATCACATACTCGACCCCCAACTCATGGCACAGGTCGCGCTTCTCTGGGATGTGTCCATCGGCATTGACAATAAAATAATCGGGCTGCATTTCGCGCAGTTCGGCTTCAAAATCCAGAATTCCCGAACCGCGGGAGATGAAGGCATCCTTTATGAAGGAAACGGATTTCACCATGAACAGCCGCTCCTGCTCGGTGTTGACGGTTGTGCGCCCTTTCAAGTCGAAGACCGTTTTATCCGAACCAAGCGCTACATAAACATCTCCATATTGGGACGCCTCGCGAAAAAATTCGACATGCCCGCTGTGGAGCATATCGAAACAACCGCTTACAAACACCTTTTTTGCCATGCTTTTCTCCGACTGTCGTTGATGATGTCTTTCGACAGGCTCGAATTATATTTGATTGTCTCCAAATTGGGATGTTGAGTTTGAAATAGAAAACGTCCCAAAAGCCTGCATCGCTTTCGGAACGTTTTGGTTGATCGAAAAAATTAACGGGAGATACGAACCTGTTCCCGCAGCCTCTCGAAATCTGCCTGCTTGAATTGACCCGCCCCGACGGTGAGTGTGTTGGCGGTCCCAGCCGCAACCCCGCATCGGACGGAGTCTTCAAATGAAAGGCCGCTTAAGATTCCGTGAACAAGCCCGCCAAGCGTGCAATCGCCTGAACCTACGGCGCTTTTCGCATCCACGCGCGGAGTTTCCACAACGAAGACATCCTGCCCAGTCGAGGCAATCGCGCCTTTGGCTCCGAGGGAGAGCAAAACATGGGTCCTGTATTTTGTCGCTACTTCGGAGGCGGCTTGAGCAAAATCAAAGGTGTCGTTTGTGCCAAGATTTAGCAAAGCCCTGACTTCGGTCTCGTTGGGTTTGACAAGGAACGGTCTTGCTTCAATTCCCTGACGGAGCGCGTCGCCGCTGGAGTCGAGGAAGGCTGGCACATTTTGCTCGTGAGCAATCTGAATCAAATCCGCATAAAAGTTGGAAGGCACGCCCTGCGGCATACTGCCCGAGAGAGTCATCGACTTGTATTTGCCAATCGTCTTGCGGATGAGGTCGCGCAGTTCATCCAGCTTTTCCAGCGGAACAGCCTCTCCCTTTTCGTAGATTTCTGTCATGGCCTGATTTTCACGATCCAAAATGGAAGTACAAGTCCGCGACTCGAAATCGGTGTGGACGAAATCGGTTTGAATCCCCTCCCGGTGTAATTCCTCTTCGATAAATTGACCGGCAAAACCGCCAACCCATCCCGACACGACTGGTTCTTCA
>CAILWD010000147.1 GCA_903837815.1 uncultured Chloroflexota bacterium
CGCGAATGATATTGATGTCCAACATGTTGCACCTCCGTGTGCATTAATGGAATACGCCCCAGTCCATGCAGGACGAGGGGCGTCTCGTGGTACCACCTGCTTTCAGCCTCACCCCCGCTCAATGAATGGGGATGGGTCTCTCAGCTTGCGCGATAACGGGCGCGCCCGATTCTCTTATGGCAAATGCCTCTGCGAGAATGACATGGCCCTTCGGTTAAACTCAGGGCGAACGAAGGGGATTTCATCACCTGGCTGGCCGCCTCGCACCTTCCGACGACTCTCTGAACAGTTGCGTGATTACTTGTCTTCGCGCTTGTCTTTGTAGATTTGAGATTATACTCGCCGGCAGGGAGATGTCAAGAAACTGTCATTGACCTGTTACGGGGTTGCCAACTTCGCATTTCACTTGTATAATCCCCCCTACATTTCATTTAATTGGAGTCACGCGTGATGGATCAAAACGAAGCCCTGAGCGGGCAAGGGGCGGAAAACGCCCAGGGAGAACACCCTAACAATCAAACAATGGAGTCGCTGCTTGAATCAGAATCCATGAGTGTGGAATTGCCCCAGGTGGGCGAGATCCGCAAAGGCGTCATTGCAAGCATCGGCGCCAACCAGATTCTCATCAGTGTCGGAGCGAAGTCGGAAGGCGTTGTCGCAGGCAGGGAGTTGGAACAACTCACGGCTGAAGAACGCGCCGCGCTTCAAGTCGGTCAGGAAGTCAACGTTTACGTCCTCAACCCCGAAGACCAAAACGGCAACGTTGTCCTTTCGTTCAAACGTGCCCAGGAAGAGATGTCCTGGGAAAACGTCGAAAAGATGATCGCCGATGAAACCGTCATTGACACGAAGATCATTGGATTCAACAAGGGCGGTTTGATTGCTGCTGTGGGTAACCTGCGTGGCTTTGTCCCCTCCTCGCAAATCAGCGCCATGCGCCGCTCGCAAGCCAGCGGCGAAACGCCCGAACAGCGCTGGCAGAAGATGGTCGGTCAGCCGATCTCCGTCCGCATTATCGAAGTGGACCGCGAACGCCGCCGGCTGATTCTCTCCGAGCGTTCGGTCAACACCGAATCCCGCTCCTCGATGAAAGACCGCGTCATCAGCGAACTCGAAGAAGGCAAAGTCTACAACGGCAAGGTCACCAGCCTCGCCGACTTTGGAGCCTTCGTCAACATCAACGGCGCAGACGGGCTTGTCCACCTCTCTGAACTTTCGTGGGAACGCCTCGGACACCCCAAGGAAATCCTCGAAGTCGGGCAGGAAGTTCAGGTCAAGGTCATCAACGTGGACCGCGAAAAGAAACGCATTGGGCTATCCATGCGCGCCCTGCAAGATGATCCCTGGAAGAGCCGCGTCGAGAAATACAGCGTCGGTCAACTGGTGGAAGGCACCATCACCCGCCTGACCAAGTTCGGCGCATTTGCCCGCCTCGAAGGCGACATCGAAGGCCTCATCCACATCTCCGAGTTGAGCGAAAACCGCGTCGAGCATCCGAAGGAAGTCCTCAAGGAAGGCGAGACCAAAACCCTGCGCGTCATCCGCATCGACGGCGAACAGCACCGGGTTGGGCTTAGCCTCCGCAAAGTAGACTCGGCCGCCTTCGCCGATAAAGACTTCAAGATGCTCACCCAGGAATTTCGCGAGCAGGACGAAGAAAGCTAATAAACACAAAAGAGCGCGCCGCAAGGCGCGCTTTTCGATAAACTCATGCACATCATTGTCGACGCTCACGCAGACATTGCCTACAACATGCTCAAATATGGGCGCGATTACACGCGTTCTGCGCACGAAATCAGGAACCGCGAAGCAGGGGGCATCAACGTGGAGGATAACGAAGATGCGACCATCGGCTGGCCCGATTACCAACGCGGACAGGTGGCGATCGTCTTCTCCACACTCTATGCCATGCCTGCGCGCTGGCATAAAAGCAAAATCGATCTGCAGGTCTACAAGACCTTCGACGAAGCCCACAAACTCTACCGCGAACAATTATTGACCTACCATCGGATGACGGACTCCATCCCCGATAAATTTCGCCTCATCCAATCCCTCCGCGACCTCGATCTGATTCTCGACCACTGGTCGAATCCCAACTCCGATGGCGGGCATCCCGTTGGCATGGTCGTCCTCATGGAAGGCGCAGAAGGCATCCGTGACTTCGCCGAATTGGAGGAATGGTACGAACTCGGCTTGCGACTGATCGGCCCGGCCTGGGTCGGCACCCGCTACAGCGGCGGCTGGCGCGAGCCCGGCCCGCTGACCAAAGACGGGCGCGGACTCCTCGCTGCGATGGCAGATTACAACTTCATCCTCGACCTAAGTCACATGGATGAAAAAGCCTCATTGGAAGCGCTTGATATTTACCAGGCATCCATCGTCGCCACACACGGCAACTGTGTGTCGCTCCTGCGGGGAGACGAATCAAACCGTCATTTTTCCGACCGGGTTATCGAAGGCATCGTCGAACGCGACGGTGTCATTGGGGTGGCTGTCTATAATTCGTACTTGAAAGCCGGCTGGTTGGTGGGGAAAAACAAGCGGGAGGAAGTCCCCCTGCGTTATGTTGCCGATCACATCGACCACATCTGCCAGATTGCCGGGGACGCACTCCACGCGGGCATCGGCTCCGATTTCGACGGTGGGTTTGGGGTGCAGTCTGTGCCGCCCGAAATCGACACAGTCGCCGATCTGCAAAATCTGGTATCCTTGTTACAGGAACGCGGTTACTCTGAAATTGATATTGCCAACATCCTCGGCGGCAACTGGATTGCCCGTCTGAAAAGAGACCTGCCCAAATGAATTCAAACCAAACCGCATCTGTCGACATCCAAAACGGATCCGACGACCCGTTTACTCCGCGCGTGTATTTCAGCGTCGCCGTCACCCTGCTTGGTCTGCTGATCTTTGTCGTCGGCGCCAAGCCCGATTGGTTCGGCTGGGATCGCAGTCCAGTGGTCGGTTTTGTGCAGATTGCCGTCTTTCTCATCGGGTTGGCGCTCATCTGTATGGGAGGATACATTGGGCTGTTAACCCTGTGGTGGGGACGCGAGCGCACGATTACCGGGGACATCGGTACGAGACTGGTCGGCACGGGGTACGTCATTGCTGTCTTTGCCGGGCTGGCAGATATTTTCGGGATGGGGTCGCAGTCCTTCCCCAATATCCCCTACTTTGGCCCATGGCAGGCAACCGGCGTTTTGGCTGGGCAGGCCATCATCGTGATCGGCTTTCTATTGTTCATCCCTTATCGTCCCCGCAAGACCCCGCGCAAAACCGATTCGTAAACATGCGGTCATCGTTTCTCCTGCCAGTTTCATAGTATGATTAAAATGAAACTGGCTCTACACAACGCCAATTGCAGGCGCGAACTTTTCGAGGAGGCATGATATGGCACAAAAGAAATGGGTAAATCGTTTCACCCCGCTGTACAAGCCGGTGGCAAACATGGAGATCACCCCCCTAACGCTGAAGGTAAAATGGAGGGACTTATATGAGCGCACCATCGTCGAGGTAACGGGTGAAAAACGCGATCCCTACGAGGAGGCGCGCTTTTATACCGAAACAGGTTTTATCACAGGGTGGATACATAGCGGCGACCTCGAGGACTACGTCGAAAACCATCCCCGCGACTGCGTGGTCATCTACAACCAGACCGCCGACCCAAACGACTTCGAACAATATTTTATCTTCAAAGGCATCAAACAGGTAAATGCCTGCGGCGAGTTATGCGTGGCATACGTCCTTGGCATCTCTTTACAGGAAATGCTCGAAAACTGGCAGGTGAAAGCCCCAACCTTCTGGAAGACCATTTTCGGAAACGGCAAAGCGCGCGGCACCGGATCGGGGGAATTAATACAGATGTTCGATATTTTCGCCCAACCAAGCGTCCAATTGACCACCGCCCTCTTCGAGCCGCACATCAAACGCAGCCGCTACACCATCAAGGGGATGCGGAAACTGCTTGAAAACGGCTCCGTCATCGCCAGCGTCAACATGGACGGGGCATCGGGCATCCTGCGCGGAAGTGGGGTCCTGCACTGGGTCGTAGTGACCAAAGTCAGCCCCGAACGAAACGGCCTCGGCTGGGTGGAAGTTTACAACCCTGCCATGAACCGCATCGAGTCCTACTCATGGCAGGAGTTCATCAACTCGGCGCACCTGCCTTACGGCGTGTACGCGCCAGAC
>CAILWD010000148.1 GCA_903837815.1 uncultured Chloroflexota bacterium
AGCAGGGAAAAATAAACGAAGTTGTTGACGAACATCACGTTTGCCGTGAGCAGGCTCAGGCAGCCCATCAACAGTCCCAGCCCGCAGGTGCTGATGGTGGTGATGAGGATGGTCAAACCGAGGGCGGGCAGGTCGGTATTGGAGAGGTCGAGTCCCATGAGCAGGACTCCCCAAATCAGGGCGATGACCACGCCGATGGCTCCGTCGATGACGTGCATGAAGGCGCGCCCGAAGAAGATCATGAAGCGGTTGGCAGGCGTGCCGAAGAGGTAGGGCAGGGTGCCGGCATCGCGGTCGCCGCCAACGCTGAATGTGACGCCGAAAATGCCGCTGACCGAGGTAATTTGAATCGCATTGCCGATAACGTAGAAATCCGAATTGCCGCTGCCCGAACCGTAGGTTCCGAGAAAGACGAAGAAGAACATCTGCGCCAGCGGCATGAAGATTTTGGATGCCATGTAGGTGACGGGTCTCAGCCAGGCGAACAAGGCGCGGTACGAAAGCAGGGTCCCCTGCCAGAATAGGATGAGGTTTTTGCTAAGAGTCTTCATGGCTCAGTCCACATCCAAGGTCGCATCCACACGCGCCTTGTAAAGCATGACCTTGAAAAGCTGGCTGGCGATGATCAAATCTACAACGCTGAAAATCAGCATCATGCCCCAGGCAAAGGCGACCTGGTTGAAAGACATCATCGCGGTGGATGTGCCGTGCAGGGCAACAGCCGCCCAATATGGCGGAAAGAGATAGCTGATGGGAGTTACCCAGCCCGGCAGCAGGGCAATCGGGAAGAGGAATCCGCACAGGATGTACACCGGGAATTCCATCGCGTTTTGCCATTGCTGCACGCTGCGATACATCACAAAGATGGGGGCAATGGTCAGCCCGAAGCAAATGAAAGCAAACATGCTCAGGAAGAGGGTGGCAAAGAATAGCAGCGGTTGAGTCAAGCTGAGCGAGTATCCGAAGAAAACAGCCGCCAGCAGATACGAGACGACCATCGAAAGCAGGGATTGGAAAACGTTGGCAAGATTTTTGCCGAAGACAATCACCTCGAAGGGGGTTGGCATTCCCACCAGCGACTCAAGTGTGCCAATCCAGCGTTCGACGTTGATGCTGTTGCCTGAGATAAAGAGCAGGTTGCTCCATAACCCCGTCAGCCCGCTGCCGACCACCACAAACATGGCAAAATCTTCGCCCTTGCCCTGGAGCATATACAAGCCGAGAATGGCGATAATCATCGGCTGGAAAATGACCCCAAACACAATGAAGCCGTCGTTCAGTTGCTGGCGGATGGTCATCTCAGCCACAACAAGAACGGTGCGCCAATATTTGAAGAGGTTGCCGTAGTTCATGCGGAGCCTCCCACGAGGCGAACGTAGGCATCCTCCAAAGTTGGCTCGCGGACGATGACCCGCCCCACCCGTTGACCATCCAAAGCTGCCATCACGTCCGGCACAGCCTCTGCCCCGCGCTCGGTCTGGATCAGCAGCATTTGCTTTTGTTCGCGGTCTTCGATGGAGAGCGCATCTACAAAGGGCAGGGCGCGGAGTTTTTCGATCACCGCTTCGGGCGCGCCAAAAGTTTCGACTTCCACCACCGAAAGGTCGGAGACGTGCTTCTTCAATCCGCCGGGCGTGTCGAGCGCAACCACCCGTCCCTTGTTGATGATGGCAACGCGGTCGGAGAGCGCATCCGCCTCGAACATGTAATGTGTGGTCAACAGGATGGTCTTCTTTTGGTTTTGCAAATCGAGGATGACGTTGCGGAACTCGCGCGCGCCAACGGGGTCGAGTCCGATGGTGGGTTCATCCAAAAAGAGGATATCGGGGTCGTGGAGCAAGGTCCGCGCGACGTGCAAGCGTTGCTTCATGCCTCGCGAGTAGCCGCCGACCCGCTCGTTGCCGCGTCCCTTCAAACCGACCATTTCCATCAGGTAGGGGATGCGCTTTTTAGAGACTTCGGGATCGACGCCGTACAGGCTGGCAAAATAGCGCAGATTGTCTTCGCCGGAGATGCGCCAGTACAAGCCGCGCTCGCCGCCGAAGATGAATCCGATCCGCTTGCGGACTTCCTGTGCCTGCTTGACCACGTCAAAGCCGCCGACACGGGCGGCCCCCTTCGAGGGGATCAGCAAGGTAGTCAGCATCTTGACGGTGGTCGTCTTGCCCGCCCCGTTGGGTCCGAGCAAGCCAAATAACTCGCCCTGCTGCACGTCAAAGGAAATGTCATCCACCGCCGTCACCTCCTTGATGGAGCGGTTGAAGACGCCGATCTGTGCGCGATAGATACGCTGCAAGTTTTCAACTTCGATTGCGTTCATTCGATTCCTTTTCAATGGGAGGTTATGAAATGATTGTACACGACCTGAATAAATTTTCCAATGTGAAGAATTTATAAATCCATATCACAGCCCTGAAAATTCGGGTCATAAATGAGGACGGGCGGCAATGCCGCCCGTCCTTGTTTTAATCGGTACACTTTCTGTTGTAAATATTGCCAGGATGCCAGAAATTTTTATGGAAGGAATAGCACTTCCTGTGGAACGATCTCTTGCGCAGAATTTGGGGGCTTCCAATAAAGATTAATATGGGTGTATCCGGTACGATCTGCATACCGCAGGCGAAATTGATGGAAGCCCGGCTGTAGGGTAATTTCACTTTCTTTGTAACCGTTTGGTTCCAGCGCGCTAATAACCTCAACCCCGTCAATGTACAAAGCCGCTTCATCGACAGATTGAATTCCAAATTGATAAAGCCCCGCCTCGGCGATGTATATCCGGCCGGTCCACTCGACCGTATAAGGCCTGACAAGAGGCTGGACGTGATAATTGAATTTTATCCAGGGGTCGATTTGGGCGTAAGCAGGGGGGGCCTGCCATTCCCCGTTGGCGAAATATTTTCCAAGCAGGCCATTGTTGCTGATGGGAGGCAGCAAAAGATGCGAGGAGGAGACCAGGGCTTGATCTCCATCCGGCGGCTGCCAATCCAGCCGAAACAGGCCGTTCTGTCCCTCAGCTTTCAAGACAAGAGCATGGGCCCCTTTTGCCAATTCCACTTCTGCGGCTTGGGTACCGTCTCCATTCTCGACAAGGGGGACTTGATGATCGTCGAGGTACAACTCTGCCGAAGAGGGGGAGTGAAGTATCAGGCGATAGACTCCATACCGATCGGCGAACAGGGAAGTCTGCCATTTGACCCCAAACGGAAACAAGACGGGTGTCCCATTCACCCAATCCATGTCGATCGTTTTTTCGTTGGTGACAAGGAAAGGCTGCCCCGACCAATCGTTATCCCGGTAATAACTGACGGTGACTCCTTGCGATGCCTGTATGTCAGATGGGTCGAGGGTAATCTGGTAGAGCACCGTCCCTCCGGTTGGCGACTGGTATTCTTTGAAATCCGCATTGGGATAATAGCGTTTGGCTTGAATGAAAAACGGCTCACGGTCACGATCTACAAAAAACACGATGGGCTTTGTGCCGTCGCTTAGAAAGGGCAGGGTGTCGTAGGTTTGAAGTTGAGCGTAGTCTTCGGCTGTGAGGTTTTGCGCCAAAAATCTTACGGTGGGGGAGTTGTGATAAAAGATGCTGACATAAATATCGGCGTTTTTTCCCAGTTTAGCCAGTTGATTACCGATAATCGTTTCCGGGGTCGAAAAAGATTCCCAAACATCGAAACTTTTTGCCTGAACTTCAAAATAGGTGTAATAGTTGAGCGCTGCCGCCGCGCCCAATGAAAGAAGTAGTGGCAGGGTAAATACCAGTTGGAGGCGCTTTCCAAAGGACTGCTTCCATTCCTGCCAGACAAAGTAAATGGGAGTCACAGCCAGCAAATAGACGGCGGGCATGGTGCCAATTGCCCGCAGGGATTGCGGCGATTCAAAATCAAGTGAAAAGATTCCCGGCAGCAACATAATCAACAGCCAGGCAATTAATAAAAACGAGCCGGGCTGGCGAATCCGCCACAAGCAGACTCCAAGTCCCAACACCATGAAAGCGCCGCTGACAGGATCCAGCATGGGTCTGCCCGGCAGGTTATGACGACCGTTATTATCCCCGCGGTAGTTGAACATAAGGATGTGCTCACGCGCATTCTTGGCGACGTCTGCCCATGCCTGCTGGGTGGTCTTATCCTTAAAAATGGAAGTGACGCCCCAGCGTCCAGAAAATGTCTCCGTCTGGCGAAGCGCAAACTGTGAGATGGGAACCGTAACGGTCAGGAAGCCCAGAGCCAGGAATAAAAAGCCGGGCCAGAACGAAAAGAGCAGGCGCGGACGGTGAAGCCATAAAAACAGTAAAACAACAGCAACCACAATTGGGAGAAAATACAAAGGAGAGTAGAAACATAATCCCAAGCCGAGCGAGAATCCAGCCAGGGTAAAGTCAGGCAGGCGGCGCCTGCGTATGGCTCGCAAGACCAATAGGATCGATAGAGTGGCCCAAAACGGCACGCTGACCCCATGCATACCGATGCGGCTCCAGTTCACATCCCAGCGGGATATGGCGAAGAAAAACGCGGTCACCAGACCCATTCTACGGTTGAACAACTCATTCCCCAGGAAGAAGGAGGCCGCAACCGTCGCCATGCCAAAGATGACGCTGACTGCCCGGACTGCGAGATATGAAGCCCCCAAAATTTTAAAGGAGAATACGATCAGGTACAAAAAGTGCGCCGGCAGGTTGGTCGATTGCACAAACACCGGCAAATACCCCGGCTGATTGAGGATATTCAGGGCGCTGAGTCCGTTATCCGCTTCATCGTACCAAAAGCCAAAGGGGATTTGGTCAAATCGGTAGAGGCGCATAAAAGCAGCAATTAAGAGGATTAAAAGGAAGCTGCCGATTTCTAGTGCGCTCCAATGTACGTCTTTAGAAACGCCGGCCGAGAGTTTTGGGTTCGCAAGCCGGTAACTGGTAAAAATCAACAAGGCGATACTGAGGAAGTGCAGGAGCCAGGAATATATCGCGGGCGTTTTCCCATCAAACAACCAAAACGCCAGCGCCGCCAGCGCAACAGATGCGATCAGTCCGCCTTTTGCCAGAGCTGACCAGTTCAAATTAAATGACCGATGATCCCAGGGCTCCGCCAGCAACCAATCGGCTGGGCCCTTCTGATGGAAAGACAAAATAATAAAAATTAATACCGCAAGCCCGATGCACGCCGCTCCGGCGGGTATCTTCCCAGTCTGAAGTAAAACCTGTCCCGCCACTCCCAGAATCATCGTACCGAACAGCAATCCTATGCGAAGCCACGATGTCACCGCGATGGGTTGGGATGCCTCGATTTGAGACTCGCCCGTTTTGGAAAGTGGAACAGCAGGACCAGTCTGAGAATGAGGGCGGGGTTTTGGTTTCCTTAGGAAAAAATAGTATGCAGAAATGGCCAATGAACCCAGAAACACAACAAAACCGATCACCAATCCGGGCGACGATGGCGTTTTAGCGACAATGGATTTTGGTCCGTTGGGCTTTGAGTTTCGCTCCATACCAGATTACTCCAAAATAAACGCGTTCCAAGAGAGATGGACTCACTTGCCGGTAAATATACCTGATGAGGCTTTAGGGAGTTCGAGTCCGACAAGGTAAAATGTCACTGTGTAATCTTGACGAGTCTCTGTGTGTAAAATTCCCTGGGGCCAGCGGGAACGGATTGCATCCAGGCGGCTGGTGTTTTCAGGCGAGATTGCCCATACCAGAGGCGAATCACCGCATTCTTCCAGCGCGGAATCCGGTGCATCCGCAGGGATGTAGACGATCTTGCGGGGCCAAACCATGAAGGTCACTGTCGCATGGTCATCAAAGCGAAATTCGTTGAAAATGCCACATGCTGTAATATCCATGGGAAGCTGGCTGATGAATCGCCCGGCAATTGTCGGCGGCGTGCCGTTATCTCTCATGATCGAATGATATTCATTCCAATTCCGCCAGCCGACAACGATCATAAAGATAGATATGAATACCGAAAACAGCCTGACGGCCGTGGCGCCGGAAATTCGTTCAACAACTTCGAGCAGTTGTTCGAGTACCAGCGCCGCCAAAAAAGCCGCCGCCGGAATCAACCCGACCAAGCGGGGGGTAAAAGGCGTATCAATCGTCAGAATACCGCCCAGCGTCAGCAGAAGACAGAGCCAGATAAGGATGAAAGCCAGTCCGGCATCCTTCCAGCGGCGCAGTGAAAAACCAAACCCCAGCGCGATCAAAGGGGAGACAAGAGAACTAAACATCGGGTATGGATAGCGGAACTGACCACTGGTATCGGGAAAGTAGTTGAACATCAACAACGACCGTTTGATCTGAATCAACAAGACCGTCAGGCGGGAATCAGTGTGGTATCCAAAAAAGAGGTGGTTCAATGCCTCAGGAGAGAAAATGAAGACGCCCCTGGTGCGTCCAATGTAGTCGTCCCAGTGAATGAGGTGCGCAGCCAGGGCTGGTCCTACAGCAAAAAAAACACCTGCGATCATCCACAACAGGCCTTTCCAGTTCTGAACCACCCAGTTCCGGCGGAAGAAAAGGGCATACAGCAGGAAGAAGGCGACGATAAAAGCCAGCGCCCGTCCGGAGAAATACATTTCCATTCCAAGCCCGAGCAGGATCCCGGCCAACCCAAAGGATCGGAAACGGTGGGATTTCAGCCCGTCCACCAAAAAGAATAATCCCAGAACCCCGAATCCCCAGGGATCCATGTTTTCGACAATGCGGGAAAAATGAATGTGCGCAACGGCAGTAGCGGTCAGGGCGGTGGTCAGCGCGGCAAGTTGGTGGTTGTCGAACAATCTCCAGATTAATAAATATACAGCCAGCAGGTTGAGCATTCCTGCCATGACCGCTGTCATATACAGCCCAAAGAGGTTGTTCCCAAAAACAGTCAGCGAGAAGGCAGCCGGCAGGAAACCCAGCGCAGGAATTCCATAAAACCCATAGCCAAAGATGTTTTCTTCCCTCTCCAGAAGGTAATTCCGGGCAATCCAGCCATGTTCAGCCATGTCTCCGTGAAAGTCATCGGGGATCGTGGAGAGATGATAAAACCGAAGCCAAAAAGCCCCTCCAAGAATCAGAGCCAGAAGAATCCAGTTGTACCATCGAAAGCGCGGCGACTCTTCCACACTACGGTGGGCATTGGGCAGTAAAAATGTGGAAAGGATAAAAACTGCCAGGGATGCCGCCCAAAGCAAGCGGATAAGTGGAGTCTCTCCTGTGGAGACAAACAATAAAATGGGCGCAAAATAAAGGCCAGCACATGCAACCAGTAAAAAATAATGCAGACCACGGTGTTTGTTCCTATCTGGTGTGGCGGGCAAATCGGGCGATGTTACAGCCGAACGTAAGGGCGGCATAACCAGCGCCCAGAGCGCCATGCTCACAAGGTATAGGCCCGCACCGATCCACAGGCGGGTTGATTCGGGTTGTATGGCCAGCCATATCCAGTCTTTGAAGATGCCGTGTGTTGGGTCAAAAATGCCCTGCGCAATATAGGCAAGTACAAGCGCTGTCAGTAAACCAGAAATCAGTCTCGGCCGATCCAGGGCGGGTTGGGAATGGGGCGGCTTCTTGAGAGGTTTAACTTCGACGGCTGTATAAACTGGATTATTTTTGACGGCCTCCTGCGGATATTCCGGAACCTTCTCTAAAGATTGTGGTCGAATAGATGGTTTTTCTTCAGGCTGCAACTCTACCCTTGGGCGCCTGAAGAAAAAATAATACAGAAGCGAGACGACTGATGTGAAGCCCAAAATAAGGCTGGTGGTCAACCAGAGCGGGGTCTTCTCAGTGGAGGTGGGTTTTGAGGGTTGCTGTCTGCCTTGTGGATTCTGTTTCATATCGGGTTACCCTGAGTTAAAGGTTCAAAGACACGATTACCTGATAACCTCGAAAATTGTGGTGGTTTTAGCGGTTCCATCGCCAAATACAATCCTCAATATTCCATCCTGGACCATTTGCTGGAATTTGTTTATGCCATTGGGATCATAGTACACGCGTTCAAGGTCGCCGACCACCACATAGCGGACATGGTGTTTGTCCAAAAATCGCTGCGCAGATTGCATATCGGCGGTGTTGTAGAAATCATCCACCTCCCCGATCAGCCTTTCGATAAGCGCGCCGTCGAGCAGGGAATTGTGCTGGCGGACGTGCCAACTCCAGCCGGCAACGGATGGCAGCCCTGTATGGATGGCAAAGCGCGATCCCCAGCGATATTCCGAGGTGTGACCTTCCACAAAGACGGGCGAACCGTCGATTTGATCCTGCATGAATCGAATTGCGACGTAATCACGGCCAAGATTGATCGGCCGGTTATCATCGTTATAAATGGCGGGATTCAGGTTAACGACATCGCCCAACATAAAGGCGGAGCCGTCGAGGGTGTGCGGCGGGTTTTCGATGTCGCTCCAGCGATCGGTTATCTTCTTTTCGGTGGCAGTCAGTGGGTAGACGGCGGCGCACAGCGCCAGCACACCGAGCAGGGAAATCCAGACGATTCTCGCGGGCGGCAGCCAACCCCGCATGACCTTTAATATCTCAACCAGGGCAAGGCTGAATGCAATTCCAAACATGAACCAGGCTTGCAGGTAGAAACGGAAGACCGTATTGGAACGTCCGGCGTCGCCTTTGAGCACGAAAACGTCCACAAAGAGGGTTATGAAAAGCGAGGCGCCAAACAAAACCCACATCAGCTTTTGCTGTAGGGAATATTCACGCTTTGCGAAGATGAGGTAGGCGATCCCAGCCAAAAGCGGAAGACCGAAAGCCAATGTCTGATAATCAGACAACCATAAAGCAAACAGGAGGTAGGGGCTTAAAAAGATGACTAGATACGCCAGGATGTAATACCACTTGAAAACATTTGTAAGTTTTTCACGCCCGGTGGCAACCCAGCCGCGGATTCCAACCCACAGGTCCGGGATTAATTCGCGGAGGAGCAGGGTCAGCATCACGAACAGCGGCAAACCAAAGGCATAGAAATAATCGACCAGCGGCGTGCGGCGTCCATTCCACATTTCAAGGGAGGCGTACTCGGTTTTGAACCAGTCGGTGAAAGGTTTGTAGAAGAGAACCGCCAGCCCCACAAAGATTACTTCGTAAATCAGGAGGGTTTGAAGGGCTTGTCTGGTGGAATCCTTTTTATTCTGCCAGACGTTCCAGGCAATTGCCAGCGCGCCCAAACCGATGAAGGTGGGGAAGTCCCAGGTGTGTGCGGCGCGGAAGATGCCAAAGATCAAGGCGGCGGCAATCAAGCCGGGGATTCGCTCGACCCACTTGAAG
>CAILWD010000149.1 GCA_903837815.1 uncultured Chloroflexota bacterium
ATCGCGCTGATTTCCTGCGGAGAATATTCCTTGCCGGTCACGGGCAGTTTGACGCGCACGTCGCCCGTCGGTCCCTCGACAACTTGAAATGGAACCATGCCGCGCTCGACGCTGGTCTCTCCAAAATGCCGTCCCATAAAACGCTTGATGGAATAAACAGTGTTATCTGAATTAATCACAGCCTGTCGTTTGGCGGTCTGCCCGACCATGCGTTCGCCGTTTTTATTAAATGCGACGACCGAGGGGCAGAGCCGTCCGCCTTCTGCGGTGGTAATGACGGTGGGCGTGCCGCCTTCCATCACAGAGACGACGCTGTTGGTTGTTCCGAGGTCAATGCCGATGATTTTTCCCATGTAGGTACTCCTTACAAGTAATTTTCGTTGGACACATATTAAACGATGTGTGCAAGAATTCTGTTAACGCTTTATAGAAATTACAAAAGACCTCCGAAATCTTGTAGACTTCGGAGGTCTGGATTACTCGGCTGGCTCTTCCACCTTGAACCAGTCGAAGGTGGCGATCATGGGAGTTTCGCCAAAGGAGGAGGCGTTGACGCCGACCCTGCCGCCGGTCAACGCAAAGCGGGTCACATCCACCTTGCGGAAGAGTTTGCCGTTGATATGCGGCAGCAGGAGATTTTCCTGGCAGGTTAGTCCAATCTCGTATTCGAGTTTGCCATCCTTGAGATATTCGGAGGTCTCGTTTGCAATGGGCGTGTATTGGGCGATGCCGTCTGCCAGCCATTGTCCGAAGAGGATGGTGTACGTCCCATCGCTGGCGACGTTGAATTCAAACCAGCCCTTCGATTCATCGTAATTGCAAATCACGCCGAGGGAACCTGTGGGCGTACCTGAAAACTTCGCGCTGACAAAAACGGCTGGATAGTCGTGCGCGTTGTGGATGGCGTAATACCAGGTATCCGGCGTGGAAAAGTCAATCCGCAAAAAGTCGTTTTCGAGTTTGACGTCAGGAGATTCCGTGCCGCCAGTTTGGAAGGAGACCCATGCGCCCATGTCGCCGTTGAAATCATCGGTGAAGAAGAGCGGCACGGGAGTGGAGGTCAAGGTTGGGGCGGGGGTAAAGGTTTGGGTGACAGTGGCAGTCGGGGGCGGAGTCGAAGTGGCTGTTGGTGTGGACTCCGCTTGAAGCGTGGGTGTGGCGCTTTGGCAGGCAGAGGTCAGGGCGAGGCATCCAATAAACAAAAAAAGTTTTTTCATGGGTTCTCCAATTAAACGAATTCGACCAGCAGTATAACCTGCTGATCGAACGATTGTGGAGATGGCGGGAATTGAACCCGCGTCCGAAAGATTCGACCCTCGGAAATCTACGAGCGTAGTCTGCCGAAGTTGGTCATCACAGGCATCTCGGCGGACAGGGTAAGCCTGTGACCATCCGCTGGTCTTGGGCACATTTAGCGGAGTCATGCGCGGCATCCTGCCTTTGTCTCGCCCGGCCCGGCACCCGGCAGGATTCGGTGACGGCGGACGCAACCTCATCTATGGAGGTTGACTGTTACGCTCTCACCTAGGCGGCGAGGGGCATAGCAGCATATGAAGTGCGGTTGGCACTTAAAGTTTGCGCTGATTTTACGAGTTCGGCGCGCGCTCGGCTCGCATTCCGGAACCAGCCTCTCCCGTCGAAGCCTGTCATCCCCAAAGGCATGGAAGGGTATTCCGATGCAATTTCATTATAGCATACCTGAAAAAACTTTACCGCGAAGCTCGCAAAGTTCGCGAAGAAAACCTTTTTAGTCTTTGGGTTCTTCGCGCTCTTAGCGGTGGAAAAACGAGTTTTTATTTAACGGTGTTCACAAAATCGGCGAACAAGCCGTAGGCGGTTTCGATGGGACCGCCCTGCATCCCTTCGCGTTCGGAGAGGCTGATCGAGTAGTCGAGGATCACGTCAGTGCGGAAGGTGATGCCTGTGCTGGAGTTCATCATGCCGTAGAGCGGGGACGCTGAATCGACCAGTTGCGGGGCGACGCTTGCCACGACCTTGTCCCCGACTTTTTCGGCGGAGCAGAGCAGTTTGTAGCGTTTGCCCTCGGCTTTGGCTTTGGCAATCATCTCAGGCGTGATGCCGCGGATGCCTGTCGGGTTGACCTGCTGCGGGGTCATGGGCGTGTCCATCAAAACCGTGACCAGCGCCGCGACCTTGATCGCTGCGTCCCAACCATCCACATCGTTGGTGGGGTCGGCTTCCGCCACGCCGACGGACTGGCAGTATTTGACCGCGTCTTCGTAGGCTTCGCCGTTTTCCATGCGCGAGAGGATGATGTTGGTGGTGGCGTTGAAGATGCCTTTGACTGAGGAGAGTTCCGCCAGCGGGAAGGCTTCGCGGAAGACCGAGAAGACGGGCGCGCCGCCCAACACTGTGGACTCGAACTTGAATTGACAGCCTTTCGACTTGGCAAGCGCGGTCAGTTCGCGGTAGCCATGCACGACGGGACCTTTGTTGGCGGTGATGGCGTGCATTCCCAAATTCAGCGCCGCGCGGATGTGGTCGAGGGCGGGCTGTCCCGTCTGCGTGTTGACGGGGGAGTTTTCGAACATGACGTCAGCCTGGGAGTGTTGGACGGTTTCGAGGGAATTGGTAATAGGGGATAGGGAAAGCATGTCAATGGATTGTCCGCTTTCGACGAGTTCGAGGGCTTTGAGGATGTCGAGTCCGTCTGGATTAACGGCGAATCCGTGCCTGCCTGTGGAGATGCCCGTGAATGAAAAGGTGATGCCCTGTGCTTTGAGCGCATCCTGCTTGCGGAGGAAGAGTCTAGCCAGTGCGCGGGCGACGTTGCCGAAACCGATTAGGGCTAATTTATGGTGCATGTGAGGCTCCTGAAAAAAGTGTCAAAAGTATCAGGGTGTCGAAGTGTCGACACTTTTGACACAGCGACACTTCGACACTTTTAGATTGGTGGATATGGAAACGCCCGTCTATCCTGAGGCGGACGGGGAAAGACTTTTTTTGCGAGTAACTTTTTAGCGCGATGCTGGAGGGCGGTGATTTCCTCCGGGCTGAGATACGGCTCGAGGACGGCTGACCAACTGTCGGCTTGGGAAAGGGGGGCGAGCAATTCGTCTGGGATGGAATGCCCGGCGAAGTCCCAAATCACGGTGCGGAGTTTTTCATCCGCATGAAAACAAAGCCCGTGGTCGATGGCATACAGTTTGCGAGTCCCGTCTTCGAAAAAAACATGACTGCCCTTGCGGTCAGCGTTGTTGGCAAGCAGGTCGAACAGCGCGACCGGCTTGAGCAGTTCCTTGTCTTCGGGCGTGAAGTTGAAGTAATGATATTGAACGTCGTATTGAATGAACTGCTGGAGCGAGCCGCGCCCAAAATGGCCGTCCTCGCGCAGGGCGGTGACGGGGACAAACCCAAAGCCGAGTTGTTCGCTCAAAAGATAGGCGGCGACTTCGCGCTGCGCCAGCGTGTTTTCGGGAAAATCCCAAAGCGGCTGTTCGCCCTTGCTTGGTTTGTAAACGGCGGGGTAAGTCGCGCCTTCGTAATTCACATCCACGAGGAAGGTGTAATTCGAACCGAGCATGAACTGGCCTTTGAGTTCGTAGTCACCGAGGGATAAGGCGGTTTGGACTTTTTCGTGGGAGTTGGTCATA
>CAILWD010000150.1 GCA_903837815.1 uncultured Chloroflexota bacterium
AACTTATGTCTGTCTACCTTCACGACATCCCCCTCTCTCAAGCCCAAGCCCGCCTGCGCGAAGCGTTGCAGGAAGCGGACTTGTGGCGCGTCCTCGGCACGGAAGATATTTTGCTCGATGAAAACGCCCTTGGTCGCGTGACCGCCGAACCCATCTGGGCGGAAATTTCTTCGCCGCATTATCACGCCTCCGCGATGGACGGTTTTGCCGTCCGCGCCGTTTCGACCAACGGAGCCATGCCCTCGACTCCCGTCACGCTGTTTGTCGGCTCTCAGGCGCAATACGTGGATACAGGCGACCCGCTCCCCGAATGGGCAAACGCGGTCATCCCCATCGAAAACGTGGAATCGCTCGACGCGAACGGCGACATCACCGCCGCCATCCGTCAGCCGTCCTCCGTCCGAATTCGCGCCGCCGTCGCCCCGTGGAGCCATGTCCGCCCGCTGGGAGAGGATATTGTCGCCACGCAACTGGTTCTGCCCGCAGGTCACATCCTTCGCCCCGCTGATCTGGGCGCGATTGCCGCGTCAGGACATCAGACCATCAAGGTAGCGCGCAAGCCGAAGGTCGCCATTCTGCCCACTGGCACGGAACTTGTCCCGATTGGCTCCAAACTGAAATCGGGCGACATCCTCGAATACAACTCGCTGGTCATGGCGGCGCAAGTCAAAGCGATGGGTGGCGACCCAACCCGTTACCCAATCACCAAAGATGACTTCGACCTCATCTGCGAGCGCGTGCAGGAAGCCGCCCAAACCCATGACCTTGTTTTGCTCAATGCAGGCTCCTCGGCAGGCGCGGAAGATTTCTCGTCGCGGGTGGTTCAAAAACTCGGCACGCTGCTTGTTCACGGCGTCGCCGTCCGCCCAGGACATCCGGTAATTCTTGGTTTGGTCAATCGTCAATCGAAAATCGAAAATCGAAAATCCGAAACGACCTTTGACCTTCGACTTTCGACTCCCATCATTGGTGTCCCCGGCTATCCCGTCTCCGCCGCGCTGACTGTGGACATCTTCGCGGAGCCGGTCCTGGCGAAGTGGCTTGGGCGGCGTCCGCTCGAACTGCCGACCGAGATTGCGACCCTGACCCGAAAACTGGTCTCCCCTGCGGGTGACGACGATTACGTCCGTGTGGCAGTTGGCAAGGTGGGCGGAAAACTTCTCGCCGCGCCGCTCTCGCGCGGGGCGGGAGTCATCACCTCGCTGGTTCAAGCGGACGGGCTGGCATTAATCCCCAGCGGCGTACAAGGCATGGACGCAGGCGAACAGGTTAAAGTCCGCTTGTACCGCAGCCGCGCCGAAATTGACCGTACCATTTTCTGCATCGGTTCGCATGATTTGACTTTGGACTTGATGGCGCAATTCCTTGCCGAACATGAACGGAGGCTTGCTTCTGCCAATGTTGGCTCGCAGGGCGGGCTGGTTGCGCTGCGTCGCGGCGAGGCTCATTTGGCGGGTTCGCATTTGCTGAACCCCGAAACGGGCGAGTACAACATTTCTTACATCCGCCAGTACATGCCGAATATCCCCGTCAAGGTGGTGGCGCTCGTTGGGCGTGACCAGGGCTTGATGGTGAAGAAGGGAAACCCGAAGGGAATTAAAACTTTGGGCGACCTGACCAAGCCCGGGGTCGAATTTGTCAACCGTCAGCGTGGGGCTGGGACTCGCGTCCTGCTTGATTATCAATTGAACTTATTGGGGATGTCTCCCGATTCAATCCTTGGATATACTCAGGAGGAATACACCCATCTGGGAGTTGCTTCTGCTGTGGCTTCGGGGCGCGCCGACTGCGGATTGGGAATTTCAGCCGCGGCGCAAGCCCTGGACCTGGATTTCATTCCGCTCTTTCAGGAGCGCTACGATCTGGTCGTCCCGAAAGAACATGCCGAAAGTAATTTGCTCGTTCCGTTTTTTGATTTGCTGGCCGACGGCGGTTTTCAAAATTCCGTATCGAAACTGCCAGGTTACGATGTTTCAGTGATGGGTAAAATAATTCTGGAGGACTAAAAATGGATGGTTTGATTATTGACGACAACCGCAACACAGCAGATGCTTTGCATCAAATGCTGGATGTGTTGGACTTGCCGACGCGGGTGGCGTACGGCTCTAGCGCGGCAATGTCGCTGTTGGGGAGTTTTATCCCGCGTTTTATTTGTCTTGACATCAATATGCCCGGGGTGGACGGGACGGAGATTTTGGCGTATCTCAAACGTGAGCCGCGCCTGATGAAAGTGCCGGTCATCATCATCACCTCAGACGACCAGCCCGAAACCCGTCAGAGGGTGATGCGCGGCGGGGCGCAGGCAATCATCATCAAGCCTGCCACGATGGATGCGCTGGAGACTGCGATGAAACAATCGGGCGTGATGTAAATTTTTGGAGCGCGGAAGTCAAACTTCCGCGCTTTTGTTTTAGGGCGCAGAGGGCCAGGGGATTTGCGCCGGCTTCGAGAAGCCATGTTTTTCGACGGTATAAAGCACGCCTTCCGATGGCACAGGACAGCCCGCTTCGTCTCGAACTGTGTAACTCGTTGTGTATTGATCTGCGTACGAATCCGTCCACCAGAGATAATTCCCATCCTGACAGACGAAGGCGATAATGAGATAGCCTCGGTCGTGATCGGCGGTCATATTGACCTGATCCCAACTGAGGGTGACTTCATCCCCGTTGCGGACGGCTTGAATGTTTCCAGGTGGACCGTAATTGCTGTAGCCGACGGATTGCAGGTCGGGTTCGTTGTAGCGGAGCGTGGTCACGTCACCGACCACATTCACCACCGAGGGGGCGACCCAGCAGTAATATTTCAACTTGTCGAATTTGACGTGCAGCCAACTGCTGTATTCATAGCGTCCGTCTGCAATGCCCGTGTCGCCGGGGTATAGGTCTGCCGCGTGCAAAAATGCCACGGAAGGCCCGTAGCGGCAATGCGCCTGCTTGTTGACTGTGACTTGCGGAAAGGCAAAGGTTGGCGTGGCGGAAATGGTTGGGGTCAGCGTGATAGTCGGTGTGAAAGTGATGGTGGGAGTCAGCGTAGCGGCAGCAGTGAACGTCGCTTCGGGCGTGGATGTCTCAGTTGGCGGGAGTGGCGTGGGGGTGATTGCCTGCAAGGGCAGGTTGCAAGCCAGGGCAAACAAAGCCAATACCAGTAATGGGAAGATGCTTTTTTTCATTTGACCTCTTGTAGGTCACGCCTTAGGCGTGACTGTCGCGTTACAAACGCGACCTACGATTTGAAATTCTCCAATAAAGTGACGATGTTCTCGCCAAGCGCGGCATTGGCATAGCCGCCTTCCATGATGATTGCCGTGGGCAAACCGAGCGCGGCAATCCGCTTGCCGATTTCAGCGAAGCCCGCGCGGGTGACTTTGAACGTTCCGAGTGGGTCGCCGTCGAAGGTATCCATGCCGGTGGGGACGACGAGATAATTCGGCGCGAAATCCCGAATCAACTTCAAGGCCTCATCCAAAGCGGACAAATATCCTTCGTCGCCTGTGCCTTTGGGGAGAGGGAAATTTCTGTGAAAACCCAGCCCCGCACCCGCGCCAGTCTCATCTGCATAGCCGATGAAATGCGGATACTCGAAGTCGGGGTCGCCGTGAAGCGAAATGGTCAGCACGTCACTCCGCTCGTAGAAAATATCCTGCGTGCCGTTGCCCGCGTGATAATCAATGTCGAGGATGGCAACCTTGCCTTTGGCTGAAAGCCAGTTTGCCGCGACGGATGAATTGTTGATGAAGCAATATCCGCCTGCGTAGTCCTTGCCTGCATGATGCCCAGGCGGACGACAAAGTGCGAAGGCAGATGACCGATCACTGATTACTGATTTAGCCGCGCTTAATGCGCAGTTGGCAGAAGACAAAATTGCTTCGTAAGTCCCAGCCACGATGCACGCGGACAAGTCCATGATGTAGTAGCCCGCCTTGCCAAGCAATGTCGAAGGCACACGCGGATTTCTTCGCAGGGCAAAGGTGGCGGGCAAAAAGGCATTCTGCTCGGGCGACGACGAAACTTCGGGGTCGAGAATCAGCCACTCGCGCCAGGCAGATTCAAGGAAGGCGATGTAGCCCGAATCATGCACAGCAAGAATCGGGTCGAGTCCAAAATCCGCAGGCGGGGTCAACTCTGTCCAATCGGTTTTTTCGATCGCGGTCAAAATGCGATCCATGCGGTCTGTGTTCTCGAGATACGGCACGCGCTTGCCGCCATCAAAAACCTCGAAAGGCGGCTGATGTTTTCGGTGGGTTTCGGAGTAGAATATTTTCATGGTAAGACAATTTTACCCCCACGCGTCTTTGAGACGGAGGAAAATATGGACACACTCGAAGCAATCAAAACCAGACATACCGTTGGAAAAGTAAAAGCGGATTCGCTTCCGCGTGATGTGATCGAAAAACTTTTGGATGCGGGCAACGACGCGCCGAATCATCACAAGGTGCGCCCCTGGCGATTCGTGGTGATGACTGGGGATGGACGAAAGAAACTGGGCGATGTGATGGCGGCTTCGCAATCTGCCCGTCAACCTGATCTGCCGCCCGAAACCTTTGACAAAACCCGAGCCTTGCCGCTCCGCGCTCCCGCCGTCATCGCCGTCGGCGTGGACAAGCCCACCGAAGCCAAAATTCCAGAAGTCGAAAATATCTCCGCCGCCTCCGCCGCCTGTCAAAATATTTTGCTTGCGGCTCACGCGCTCGGCTTGGGCGCGATCTGGCGCACGGGTGAGTGGGCGCGTGACGCGAAGGTGAAGGAATTTTTGGGCTTTGCAGAAGACCAGCACATTGCAGGCTTTATTTATATTGGCTATCCCGAAGCCGTCAGCGAATATCCGCCGCGTCCATCGTTCGAAGATAGAACGAGATGGATTGAATAAAATCGGAGGCACATGTGAAGAAAATATTGTTCGTTGTTTTGTCCTTGTTTGCGTTTGTCCTTTCGGCTTGCGGCACACCAGCCGCCGCCACTCCCGAAGCGATTCCCGCCGAGTTTGCGGGGAAGACCAACACCCTTGGAGCGGATTCCGCAACCGCGGGCGCGGAAATCTACAAGACCTACTGCCTCGCCTGTCACGGTGAAAAAGGCGCGGGCGACGGTCCCGCGGGCGTGGGGTTGAGTCCCAAACCGAAAGACCTTCCCGAACTTGCCGCCACCGTGGGTGATGATTATCTCTTCTGGCGCATTGCCAAGGGCAAGCCCGGTACTTCGATGGTGGGCTGGCAGGGCACGCTGGACGATGAGAAAATCTGGCAGGTGGTGAGTTTCATCCGCTCGTTGAAGTAACTGCGTGCTTCCCTGAGCGGAGCGAAGGGTCTTTGAGACAATCGTAGAGGTTCTTCACCGCTGTGCGGCTCAGAACGACACCGCGTAACGTCAGCGAAGTAAAACCAGACGCTAAAGGTTCGCTTCGCGAAAACCTTTAGGGTCTTTTCTTGTACAGGGAAATGTAAAAATCCTGTATTAAGTCCCGTCAAAATAGTGACAAATATCCTAATCTTTGGTATATTTGACGCGCGCAATAATGATAAATTACACAAGTTTTATCCAAATTGCGCTTTGAATTTTC
Organism: uncultured Chloroflexota bacterium; assembly: GCA_903837815.1. Taxonomy (GTDB): domain Bacteria; phylum Chloroflexota; class Anaerolineae; order Anaerolineales; family Villigracilaceae; genus Villigracilis. Next base: position 5,557 of record CAILWD010000150.1, read on the forward strand.
ATCAGGAGAGGCGTATGGGACATTTTTTGGTTGTGGGAATTCTAGTCATCGTCATGGCGATTCTCACGTATGTCGGTCTGGATGCGGCGGGGTTGATGCCTGTGCAGGCGAGCGCGCAGGCGGTTTCGATTGACTGGCTTTGGAACTGGCAACTGGTCGCCATTTCCTTTTTGTTTGCGCTGATTGTCGTGCCGATGGTTTACAGCCTGGTGGTCTTCCGTCGCAAAAAGGGCGAGACGGGCGACGGCGAACACATCGAAGGCAATACCCCGCTCGAAATTGGGTGGACGGTTGTCCCGCTTTTCATCGTGCTGGCGCTTGCTTACATGGGGGCGTATTCGCTCGGTGAAACCCGACGCGTGGACCCAACCGCGATGGTGGTCAATGTGCAGGCGCGTCAGTTCGCGTGGACGTTCGAGTACCCCGAATACGGCATTGTCAGCAATGAATTGCACATTCCCGTCAATGAGCAGGTTTTGTTGAAGATGGAATCTTCGGATGTGATTCACTCGTTTTGGGTTCCCGAATTCCGCGTCAAGCAGGATGTGGTGCCAGGGCGCGTGACCGAGTACCGTATCACGCCCACGCTCATCGGCGATTACAAAGTCCGCTGTGCTGAGTTGTGCGGCTCGTCCCATGCCTACATGGAAAGCCCCGTGATTGTCGATTCGCAGTCCGATTACGACGCCTGGATTTCAGCGCAGGCGAAGATCGCCGCCGAAGCCGCCAAGACTCCCGAAGGGCAGGGCAAACTGCTGACGGTGAAAAACGGCTGTGTCGGCTGTCATTCGCTCGACGGCTCGAAGATGACGGGTCCCACCTGGTTCAATTTGTACGGCTCGGAAGTCCCGCTCGACGACGGCAGGACGGTTATCGCGGATGACGCCTTCCTCGCCGAATCAATTCTCGACCCGAAGGCGACCGAAGTGAAGGGCTTTGCGCCCACGGTCATGCCTGCCTACCCGTTGACCGACGAAGAAGTCGCGAACATCATCGCGTATCTCAAGACATTGAAGTAACTGGCGGAGGAAAATTATGACAAATCCATCACCTGCTCGCGGCTGGGTATTCTTTGTCGTCGGCTTGGTTGCGGCGTATGCCGCTGGCATGGGACTGGTCTACGCCGTGGGCGGCGCACTGACCTATGTCCATCTCGTCCCGATTTTGTTGGCGACGGTTGTCAGCGCGACAACCATGTCTTGGGGATTCTCTGGACTCAGCCCGCTGACCAAAGGCTTTTTGGGACTCACCCTGGGCGGGTTGCTCGGCTACGCCCTGGGCTTGGTCATCGACCTGCTGGTGCGGGGAACCATCGATTGGGCTGCGCCAGCCGCCAGCCTGTTCTCGCTGTTGATTGGCTTCACCGCCTTCTTCCTCGGCGTGTCTGGACTCAACGCCGTCTCGAAAGGTCTCATCTGGCAAATCATCGGCACGCTGACGGGCGCAATCTTCGTCTCGTTTATCCGCGTGGCGATGGGACTCGAATGGTTGGGTCCTTTCCTCTTCACCGAACCCGCGTGGGTCTTGGGCGGATTCATGGGCGTGCTGTTCTTCCTCGGCGGCAACGGCTCGGTCAGCGACTGGTTCAAGTGGGCGCGTGGAATCGACACGCCCGAACATCACGAAGACGTTCACGGCTGGCAAAAATACCTCAGCATTTCGCTTGACCACAAAGTCATCGGCATTCAGTACACCATCACCGCCTTGTTTTTGATTAGCGTCGGCGGGTTGTTCGCGTTGATCTTCCGCACCGAACTCGCCGCTTCGCAACTGCAATTCCTGACCAACGATGTCAAGTTGTTTGGGCAGACGGGTCCGCAACTTTACAACACCTTCATGTCGCTTCACGGCATGATTATGATTATCTCGATTCTGCTCGGCATTGCAGGCATGATGAATTACGCCGTGCCGCTTCTGCTTGGCGCGCAGGACATGGCTTTCCCGCGCCTCAATGCCTTCTCGTTTTGGATTGCCGTCCCCGCTTCGGTATTGATGTTGATGAGCCTGGTCCTCGGTGGCTTTGATACAGGCTGGACAGGTTATCCTCCGCTTTCGGCGCGCGCTCCCGTTGGAATGCAGATGTTCTTCCTCGGCGTTTTCACCGCGGGCTGGTCATCCATCCTCGGCGCGTTGAACACCATCACCACCGTGTTGCGGATGCGCGCGAAGGGCATGACCGCCTTCCGTATGCCCATCTTCGTTTGGGCGGCGGTGGCAACTTCCATCATCGCGCTGACCGCCACGCAGTTGATTGGTCTCTCTTTCCAACTGGTGATGTTCCAGCGTTTGCTCGGCATGGGATTTTTCGATCCAGCCAAGGGCGGGAATCCTGTTCTCTTCCAGCACCTGTTCTGGTTCTATTCGCATCCCGCTGTGTACGTCTTCATCCTCCCAGGCTTGGGAATCATCTCCGAGCTTTTGCCTGTCTTCGCCCGCAAGCCGCTTTTTGGCTACCGTTGGATTGCGATGTCGTCGCTGGCGATTGCGCTGGTGGGCTTCCTCGTTTGGGCGCATCACATGTTCACCTCTGGCATGAACGAATACCTGCGCGTGCCGTTCATGTATAGCACGCTGCTGGTCGCGATTCCCACAGGCGTGAAATTCTTCTCGTGGGTTGCCACGCTTTGGAAGGGCAAGATTTGGGCGCCGACGCCGATGCTTTTTGTGTTGGGCGGGGTGGTGGTCTTCCTGCTCGGCGGTCTGACGGGTCCGCCGAATGCGACTGTTTCAACCGACCTTCACTTGCACGACACCTACTTCATCGTCGGACACTTCCACGACACCATCTTCGGCGGATTCGTTTTCCCGTTCTTTGCCTCGCTCTATTACTGGTTCCCCAAGGCGACGGGACGCCGCATGAACGAGACTCTCGGCAAACTGCACTTCTGGCTGATGACCCCTTCGTTCTTTGTGCTGACCTTTGGCATGATGCGGATTGGTCTGCTTGGAATGCGCCGCCGCATCGTGGATTACGATCCCGCCCTCAATTTTGACTTCACGCATCTGATTCTGACCATCGCGGGATTCTTGATTGCGCTCTCGGTGCTGATCTTCATCTACAACTTCTTCCACAGCATCAAGAACGGCGAGAAGGCGGAAGGCAACGTGTGGGGTTCGCGTTCGCCCGAATGGCAGGTCCCGTCGCCCATGCCCGCGCACAACTATGACCAGCCTTTCGAGGTGGTCGGTGAGCCGTACGACTACGGTCTGGCTGGCTCGAAGTACATCGAATTCATCAAGCCTGCCAAGAGCGGGCATTAGTCGGGGAGGACTCAAATGTCACATACACAGGATAAATCTTCTGCTCTGGCGCAGGGCGTGCTGATTTTCGTCTACCTCGGCGCGTTGACCCTGCTGGAGTATTTTGTCGCGGTCACGTTCAACGCGGTTTCGATTCTCGTTTTGGTTGCGGTCATCAAAGCCGCGCTGGTCATGTACTATTACATGCATGTCTACAAGTTGAACGAAGACGGTGGCAGCGACCATCACTCCTACGCCTATAAAACCGTCACCAACCGCATCGGACTTTGGCTCTTCCTGCTTTCAGACGCCTTCGTCTTTGCGGGCTTGATGACCGCCCGTATCAACCTGCTTGGCTTGACCCGCCCACATTTGAATCAAATCCTCGGCTTGGTCGTGACCGCCGTTTTGCTCATCTCGTCCTTCTTCATGAATCGCGGCGAGACGGCGATGGCGCACGGCGACAAAAAAGGCTTCTTCACCAACGTGCTGATTACCTTCGTGCTGGGACTCGGCTTCCTCCTCGGCGTGGTGGCTGTCGAATGGCCTATGGCTGCCGCCGAAGGCTTGACCCCATCGAGCGGGGTGGCTGGCGCGGTTTTCTACATGATGACGGGTATGCACGCCTTCCACGTCTTTACGGGCTTGCTCTTTTTGCTGGTCGTGCTGAACAACGCCCGCAAGGGAGTCTACTCTGCTGAACAGCACTGGGGAGTCGAAGCCGCCGCCGTCTACTGGCACTTCGTTGATCTGGTGTGGATTTTCTTCTACCCTGCTTTATACTTGATCGGGAAGGCGCTATAAAAACGTGGTAACGACTTTGGTCGTTTTGTTTTGCGACTAAAGTCGCCACTACCGCGAAATTGGGTGAGGGCGTGACTAACCACGGAGACACTGAGGCACGGAGTTTTTAATTGTTTTTCTCTGTGTCTCCGTGCCTCAGTGGTTCAAGTTTTTGGGTTTGGGAACGGGAGTAAAAAATGAATCGAAAGACTCTCTGGGTGGGAATCTTGTCCTTGCTGGCGGTGGGTGTGGCGGTGTTGATTTTTGTTCTCAACCGATCTGTCAGTTTCCGGGGGACAAGTTACGGCGAGCCATATCCGCAGGCGGCTGATTTCACATTGACTCAATCGAGCGGGGAAACGTTCCGTCTGAGCGAACAAAAAGGAAAAATCGTTTTGCTCTTTTTCGGATACACTGCCTGTCCCGATGTCTGCCCGACCACGCTGGCGGAACTACGGCTGGTGATGGAAGAACTGGGGGATAAGACCGAGCAGGTTCATGTCGTCTTTGTCTATGTAGACCCCGAACGCGAAACG
>CAILWD010000151.1 GCA_903837815.1 uncultured Chloroflexota bacterium
ACCACGTCATCAATCAGGTCGGGATCAATCACGGGACAATCCGCCGTGATGCGGACAACCACATCCGCTTTGGCTTGGGATGCGGCTTGATAATATCGGTGAAGCACATCGAAGAGGCTGCCGCGGGTGAAGGGAATGCCTGAAAAATCGCAATACTCAGCCACGGGGTCGTCAGAAGGGTCTGTGGTGGTGGCGAAAATCACTTCGTCGAGAGTCTTCGCCCGCGAGGTCCGCGTGAAAACTCGGGTCAACATCGGCTGACCTGCAATGTCCGCAAGGATTTTTCCAGGCAGGCGCGAGGAGGACATGCGTCCTTGAATGATGGCAACTATTTTTGTCATGGTTGGATGTAAGTCGAAATTAATTTCGACTTACGCGCTTTGCGCTTCGGATGGAATCGGCAGCGGGGTGACAAACCCCTTGGCGCGGAATTTTTCGATGTAGTCGCGCACCATGAAATAATCCAGCCCGACCTGTTCGGCAATTTCAAAGACGGAGAGTTCGCCCTCGAAGCGCATCATGATTTTTTCGATGGAACGGTTGAGCGCCCAGTTGTCGCGCCAGTCCACCCAGAGACCGTTGCCGCTGAGGAAGACGGGGCCGCGGAAAGTTCGTTTGGGGATGTAGTTGGTGGCGTAGATGCGGATGATCTGCTCTGCGGTTTCCGCCGCGCCGACAAGCATATCTTCGTCCATGATATCGAGATTGTCGTCGGTGGTGTGATACTCATCATAAGGCCAGCGGTTGATGGAGATGCACGGCACGTTGACTCCAGGCCCGTTGATGACGCGCTCATCGTTGGCGGGAGCGGCGGCGAAATCGCGTTCGTCGTGCGCGACGTTCTTCACGATGTGATGCGTGATACGGTCAAGCAGGTGATTATGCTGACGTGTGTGATGCCAGGCAATCTTATTCTTGTTGCCCGTCATTTCCATGAAGATGCCGCCGCGCAGATTTTGAATGAGATGCTCGTTGTGCGAGAGATAAACGATGGTGCCGATGGTCTCAGGTCCAAACCAAAAGCGGACGCTCATCGAGCCAGCGGGCAGGGGCTTCTCCGCCAGACGCCGCGCCAGTTCAATCGTGCTGACCACGCCCGCGCCGTCGTCGTTGGCTTGCGCGGGGTGACAGGTGTGCGCCTGCACAATGATTTCTCCCGCTTCGGGATTGGGTCCGCCTTCGGGGTGGATGACAGCCGTTGCCATTTTGAATCCCCGCTTCGGGTCGGTGATGAATTCCGACTTGATGACTGCGCGATATTTTTTATCTCGCGGAAGTTTGTCGAAGACGTTCTTCGGCAGGCAGAATCCCCAATCGCGGTCGTAATATTTGAAGACCCACGGAATCGTGTGCGGACGTTTCTCGCTGAAATATAAATGCGGCTGGAGTTCTTCAAACGAGAGGGTCTTGTCCACAGGCGGGGAATACGAAACGATGTGCAGCGGATTGTTCTTGAAATCAACCACGCGCTCGCCACCTTCGATTTCGAGATACGCCTCGCGGACTTCGTAACGTTCTGGCACAAACCAGGTCCACGCCTTTTCGAGCGGAGCATAAGACTCGATGGTGTAATTCGATGAATCGGGCATGTACGCGCCGATGATTTCCAGCGTCTTGTCGTGGTCGTCAGACGCCAGCGTGCGGTGGAGCGGGAAAAATTCCGCAAGAATGGATTTGAGAGAGTTATAAGATTTCATTTTTATTTCCTTATCTGCCTGTTTACCAAAAACCCGTCTTCTGTTGAAAACGGGTTGGAGGTTCATTCAACTCTTCGAATTTGATGACGTCCCTTTTCCACAACCACAAAAGATTTTGCCAGTTCATCTTCGCTGTAGGTTTCAAGTACTCTTTTCAATTCAGCGTGAACATCATCCATGTCCAACGGTAAAACCCGCAGGTAAATTACGCCTTTTCCGACTCCGTACACAAACACAAGATTTCCATAATCCCTATCGCGTGTGACGAAAATTCTTCCCTGCTCCACGGCAAGTTTCAGTAAATCGGAGTCTTGTGCGCGGGAAAGCCCCAACTCAGAGGCAGTAAGAACGTCATACCCAATCTCACGTAAAAAGCGCTCTGTGAGCGCATACACATCCTGGTCGAGCAAAAACTTCATGCAGCCACCGAAGAAATGTGAATGTCTTCAGCAGCCACCAGCGCAATAGCATACTGCATACAGGCTTGAATGTCATCCTTTTTCAGATCGGGATAATAATCCTTGATAATCTGGTCAAAGGTCAGCCCTTCGTTAATCAGCTCAAGGACATTTTGCACAGTAATACGTGTCCCATTAATGACAGGCTTGCCGAAATGAATTTGCGGGTTGACAACAATTTTTTCCATAAGTCACCTCAAGATAATTGTATCACCTGACCAAACCTCAACTTTAGAAAAGGTTAATACTTCGGCTCTTCCACGTAGTGCAACTTCTCAGGCTCATCGCGGACGATGACCGACATATTCTCGTAAAACTCATTCGCCGTCAGGAAGTGAACCTTCGCCGCGCCAACCTGAATTTCCTTAATCACGCCCCGCGCCAATAAGTCGTTCATGCCTGGCACAATGTAGGTCTTGTAGCGGTCGTTCAAGCGGACAAACATCGAATACTTCTTGATTTGCGGAACGCGGTCATAGCCCATGTAAATGCCAGCGAATTCCTTCACGCGGCGGTAATTACAGCCGACATTATATTCAATGTAATGGTGCATCGAAAACGAACT
>CAILWD010000152.1 GCA_903837815.1 uncultured Chloroflexota bacterium
CTTTTGCTGGGTATTTGGTGGAAGGAGCGGCAGGAACGGAAAGCGGCACGGGAAAGTCACCAGTCATCAGTTATCGGCGATCAATTATCGGAAGATGGCAACCAGTCGTCAGGCGGAGGCTAACCCATGTCAGCCTTTTTACCTGTCTGCTGTTTACCTTTTTACGCACATGAGTGACCGCATCGAAAACTTCATTTACGAAAGTGAAAGCGAGGAGCGGCTCGACAAATTTCTGGTCAGCCGCTTCCCCGAATTTTCGCGGGCGCGTTTACAGGGCTTGATCTCGGATGGCTTTGTTTCAGTCAATGGGATGCCCGCAAAGAAGTCCGGGCAGGTGATCGAGCACGGCGCGGAGATCGAAGTGCGCGTGCCGCCGCCCGTGCCGACGGGTTTGGTGGGGGAGGACATCCCCCTCGATATCATCTTTGAAAACGATGAACTGCTTGTCGTCAACAAACCTGCGGGAATGGTGGTACACCCTGCCGCCGGCCATGACTCTGGCACGCTGGTCCATGCCGTACTGGGATACGACCCTGAGATGGAAGGCATTGGCGGCGAGGAACGCCCCGGCCTGGTGCATCGGCTGGACAAGGAAACCTCGGGCTTGATCATCCTCGCCAAGAATGAACGCGCCCACCGCTGGCTGCAAGACCAGTTCCGCTTGCGAAAAGTGGAGAAGACCTATCTCGCGCTGGTGGATGGGAAACCGCCCACACCTACTGGGCGGGTGGAAGCGTCGATTGGGCGCGACCCCAGTCACCGGAAAAAGATGGCGATTGTGTCGCCGGGCAAGGGACGTGAGGCAGTCAGCGAGTATAAGACGCTGGAATCTTTCAAAAATCACACCCTGCTCGAGTTTCACCCACATACAGGACGCACACACCAGATCAGGTTACATTGCCAGTTCCTGGGTTGTCCCATTGTCGGTGATGCAATTTACGGCAGGAAGAGCCCGACTATTGAATTGGATCGACACTTCCTGCACGCCGCTCGCTTGAAAATTATTCTGCCCAACGAATCCAGTCCGCGCATGTTCGAGGCGGAATTACCGGAAGAGTTGAGGAAAGTGTTGGAAAATATTCAACGGTAAATATTTTCTGGAGAAAACCATGAATTTCACAGACCTTCGTTCCGATACTGTTACCAAACCCACCCCCGAAATGCTGGAGGCGATGGCGACTGCCGAGGTGGGCGACGACGTTTACATGGATGACCCAACCGTCAATGCCTTGCAGGAGAAGGCGGCGGCGATGCTCGGCAAGGAAGATTCCCTGTTTGTGCCATCGGGGACGATGGGCAACCTGCTGGCTTTGCTGACCCATTGTCAGCGTGGGGATGAGGTCATTGTAGGCGATTGCTCGCATATTTACGTCAATGAAGCAGGCGGGATGTCTGCCCTGGGTGGGATTCATCCGCGCCCGGTCAAAAATCAAGCCGATGGCACGCTGGCATTGGATGACATCCGGAGCGCCATCCAGACTGAGGATGTGCATCACACCATCACGCGGTTGATCTGCCTGGAGAACACGCAGAATATTTGTGGTGGCGTTGTGCTGTCGCCGGAGTACACGCGGGAAGTCGGGAAGATTGCCCGCGAGAACAACCTGTCTCTGCACATCGATGGTGCGCGGATTTTCAATGCGGCTGCGGCGTTGAATGTGGATGTGAAGGATTTAGTTGCGCCAGCCGACTCGGTCATGTTCTGCCTGAGCAAGGGGCTGGTTGCCCCTGTCGGTTCGATGCTGGTTGGCTCGAAAAAATTTATCAAACGCGCGCGTCACCTGCGGAAGATGCTGGGCGGCGGGATGCGTCAGGCGGGAGTGCTTGCGGCGGCTGGGCTGATTTCGCTGGAGAAGATGGCGGGGCGGCTTGGGCAGGATCATGCCCGGGCGAGGACTCTATATGATGGGTTGAAGCAGGTCCGGGGTATTAAGCTGGATGCGAGTCCCGCTTCCAACATGGTGTACTTTGATCTGTTGGATGAAGTCCAATTGAGCGTCAATCAAATTGTGGATGAGATGAAAAAACGTGGTGTGCTGGTCGATTGGGCCGGCCCGCGTCGTTTCCGCCTTGTGACGCATTATTGGGTTGATGATGCGGGAGTTGAAAAGACGGTGAAAGCATTTTTGCAGGTGTTCGGGTAGGAAGGTTCCCCGTTTTGCTTCTGTGACTGCGGACGCGATCAATTCGCGTCCGCAGTTTTATAACCTAAAGATGGCGTGAGCCGCTGTAATTGATTCTGATTTTCATACCTGTTTCGCTTCAAAGTCCCCGGGTTGTTCTTCCGCAATCATCCGCTCGAATATTTCGACGATGTGTGGGTCGAAGTATGCGCCCGCCTGTTCGCGCAGATATTCAATTGCTTCTTGGATCGAAATTTTTTGCCGGTAGGGGCGGTCGCTGATCAGGGCATCGAAGGCATCCACAATGGAAAACATGCGAGCGAGGATTGGAATTTCCTCTCCTTTTAGCCCCACGGGATACCCTGTGCCGTTCCAGCGTTCCTGGTGGTGACGGATGAGGGGAATGGTGTCTTGCAGGAAGGGAATGCCTTCTACGATTTTTGCGCCAATGTCGGGGTGTTGGCGCATGACAGCCCATTCCTTCTCGCTAAGCGGGCCGGGCTTATGTAGGATGGTGTCGCTGACTCCGATTTTTCCAATATCATGCAAAAGAGAACCGCGCTCCAGTACTTTGAGTTGTTCGTGTGAAAAATTGAGCGCTTTTCCCAGCCTGGCAGTCAACTGGCTGACGCGCGAACTATGACCTTCCGTCTCGCGGTCCCGCGCATCCAACGCCGACATAAGCGCCGCCAGAGTCTGATCGTATGTCGCTTCGAGCGTGTCGTACGCAACTTTGAGTTCAGCCGCCTGACGGCGAGATTCCACCAGCAGTAGAGACCGCTCGAGGGCGATGGCGGTTTGGTTCACCAGTGCGCGCAAATCGTTCGGCGTGGCGCTGGATTTATGCCCCATATCCTCGAACAGGTCCATCCATAGGACGCCGTATTTTAGAATGGGCGTCTGAATGGGAAGACAGGCGCGCGTGGTGGAATTTCCCCTTGAAAGGTAAATAACTTCCCCAGATTCCAATACATCCCTGATGATGCCCATTGGATGTTCGCGGCCGGTATGGATGCCTTCTTCGTTAACTTGTGTCTCCGCCATGATGTTCCCGTTTTGATCGAAGAGCACGATGCCCGTGATATGACTCTTTGCTATTTTATGCGCGGTCTTGGCGATCTCCAGCGTGGCATTTTGCAAACTGTCTGTCTGGATGATCTGGTTACTCAGGCGGTAGAGCAGGGATGTTGTCCGCAGGGAATTGCGCAATTCCTGTTGCAGCCAGGCGCTTTCGAAAGCGCCCCCAGCCTGGATCGAAATAAGCTCTGCCAGTGATTGATCGTTCTCGTTGAAGAATACTTCGTTTTGCTTTCCAAACGCGAGGATTGCCCCGATGTTCAGGCGGTGCCAGCGGATTGGGATCGCAAGCATACTTCTCAGCCCCGCGTGATCGACGGCCATGTGTGAAGTGGGGGAGTATTTCCTTATATCGCGGACCCGGAAGGGCTGGATGGCATGAAACGCAATTTGGATCAGGGATTCCGAGTTTTCGGAATTTTGAATCGATTCCAGCAGGCGGGGCGCTTCTCCTGAATGGGCGCTTTGCGTGAAATTCCTTTCCTGTCCCATGTGGATTTGTACGAACGTAAACCTGGCTTGCAAGATCTCTCTGGCAATGGCCGCCACCTCGCTCACAGTGGTTTCCGGCTGAACCATGGCCGATAGCTGACTGCCGGTCTGTACGAGGGTCATCAACCGCTGATGATAACGGGCGCGTTCCCAGGCGCGGGTGAGTTCTGCGGCGGCTGTTTCAGCCAGCCACACATCGGCGCTGGTAAAGGCGTTGGAAGCTTCGCTGTCTAATGTAATTGCCCCGTTGACGTAGCCGTTGAAGATCAACGGAATGGCCATCGCGGAAAGGTTTGCAGAGTTGCCAAAACCAATGTAATCCGCATCCAGGCGGGTGTCATTTGTTAGCTGTGTTTTTCGTTGACGTAAGGCTCGTCCCAACATGCCATCTGAAGTGCTCTGACGGTATCCGGGCGGGCTCATGTTGATTTGTTTGCCTGCCGCCGCAAGCAGGACAAATTCCTTTTGATCCGGCTCATGGACGAACACGCAAACCAGGGCACAATTCAGGGCGCGTTCGAGCGAATTAACAGTCAGTTGCGCCGCAACAGGCTGGTCGAGAAGATTCTCCAACTGCTGGCTTAATTCCATGAGGAGGGTAAGTTGGGCGCTGCGTTTTTTCTCCTGATTGACATGCCTTGAAAGCAGGCTGATCTGATCTGACTGGGCATTCAGGCGGATTTGCAATTCGTCCCGTCTGTAGGTGAAAGGTTGGAGATAGCGCGCGAGCCGGCTGTTCCACAGCGCCAGGCTTGGTTCGGAGATGTCTGGAACGACCTCCTCCTCTTTCTCTGCGCCCGTAAACTTGTTCATCAATCCGTTTACCGTCATGGCTATGGTGATGACTTCATAATACAAGACGATCGAAACCAGTATAAAAAACATAAACGCCGCGCTGCGGATGGAGTTCAGGGTTGCGTCTTGATTTCCAAGCCCGATTTCCATCACAATGGATAGCGCTCCTAGAAATATGAGCAGAGTACTTTCCAGGGTTGCGGTGATCTTGACCGCCCGATTGCCTAGTATATCGTTGGCTGGCAGCCTTAATCGCTCCCAGGGGAACAGCCCATGAAACAGAATGGAACTGGAAAACAGCACGACAGGAGTCAAATGGGCGGGAGAGAAGGCAGGCAGAAGTACCAGTCCCCATATCAGCCATGGGATAACTTGCATACGGGAAAGAACAATTGTGAATTTATGCGGGAAGAAGGCTTTTCTTGCCGCTTCGAAAACCGACAGAACCAGAAAAAGCGCCCCCACAATGTTCTCAACAGGAGCAAGATCCAGCCATGCGTATTGCCGGCTGAAAGCAACAAGATATATCCCGCTTAAAAAACCGCCCAGCACATGGGTCAGTTGCATCAGGTCGGTTTTATAGAATGATTGTTTTAGCGGGGTGTTCACGATCAACTGCATTGCGCCGACAATGCCAAAGATGAATCCCTCAATCACAAAGCCGGAGGCGATTGAAAATATCGTCAATATAAAAAGGAGGAGAATAGAAAGGATTTCACGGACTAAAATGTGCTTTGCGCCGGCTTTTAATAAAAACGTAACCTGATTTAACAGGGCCACCATGCAAGCAGTTGCGCCTAGAATGGCCAGCCCCCAAGACGGAAGGAATCCTTCCCCCCGCGCAAAATGTAGCGGAACCAGAATCATGCTTGTTCCTGTAACTCCGAGGAGCCATGAGGCAAGCGCATTTATACTGTTTTTGGCGGGATGTTCCATGAGTGCAAAGCATAGCATAAGAAGCCGTTTTTTTCTACCTTTCAAAAGCCTTTATTAATTTCTGATATAATCCCGACGCATATTGGGGATGCGCGCCTAAAAAAAATTCAGACAGGTAAATGCCAATGCAAAATTTTATTTCCATCGAACAGATCGACGCAACCGCGCAGGCTGTCAAAAAGAAAATATCCACACTTCGCGAGCCGTTGGCCGGAATCATCCTCGGCTCAGGACTCAATGGCCTGGCTGATTCCGTTCAGAACGCAGTTCGCATCCCATACGGCGATCTGCCAAATTTCCCGGTCTCCACCGTAGAGGGGCACACCGGGCGCTTTGTCATCGGCGAACTGGAAAGCAAACCAGTATTCGTGATGCAGGGGCGTATTCATTATTACGAAGGTTACAGCATGGGGCAGGTGACCCTGCCTGTGCGTGTGATGCAGCGGCTGGGAATTCCCAACCTCATTGTGACCAATGCCGCGGGCGGCGTCCACCCTGATTTCCTGCCCGGCGACGTAATGCTCATCACCGACCAGTTAAATCTGATGGGTATGTCGGGGCTGAACCCGCTCATGGGCCCCAACCTGGATGAGATCGGCACCCGCTTCCCCGACATGAGTCAGGCGTATGACCGCGACTGCATGGACCTTGCCCGTAAAGCGGCGAAGGAAAACAAGATCACCCTGCGTGAAGGAGTATACGCCGGCTTGAGCGGACCTTCCTTCGAGTCTCCTGCCGATTTGCGCTTCCTGCGTCTGGCTGGCGCGGACGCTGTGGGCATGTCCACCGTGCCGGAGGTCATTGTAGCGCGGCATGGCAACATGCGCGTACTGGGCCTTTCCGGCATCAGCAATAAAGCCAACCTGGACGGTACAACCATCACCACCCACGAAGAGGTAATGGAAGCTGGAAAGGTCATCACCCCCAAAGTGGAAATGATCATTCGGGCGGTTTTGCGCAACTTATAGCCCTGTTTTCAGATTGTCGAATGGCAGAAGTTTATAGTTTCCTCAGCACATATGAGGCATTGATTTACATCCTGCTGGCGATTGGCGGTTTATTCGCCTTTCGCTGGCTTTTGCGTTCCTGGCGTGAATCGCAAACCGCTGTTTACTCCCTTGAACGGGAATTCTCATCCCGACGCCTGGCTCAATCAGCCGCGATTTCGGTTCTGATCCTTCTTTTATTCTGCACTGAATTTTTCATGGCCACTTTTATCATCCCCGGACTGCCCGCGAATGTTCTTGTTACCACCCCCACGCTTGATTTGATCTCCACCCCCACCGGCACCCTTTCTGCTGACATGATGACGCAGTTTGCCAACATTCCCATGCAAACGGCAGTGGTGGGAAAAAGCGGCTGCACTTCCCAGATCCTGCTCTCCTCTCCACAGCCAGGCGATGAAATCAAAGGTACGGTGGAACTGATCGGCACAGTAGACATCCCTAATTTCGGGTTTTATAAATATGAAGTGGCTCGTATCGGCAGCGACACCTGGGCCACCATCTCTGCCGATCGCACCCCAGTGCAAAACGGTCTTCTCGGACGTTGGAATACAACCGCCCTGACGCCCGGCGACTATCAACTACGGCTGGTAGTCACGGATAACCAGGGCGAGGTTCTGCCCGCATGTATTGTGCCAGTGCGGATTATCCCTTTACAATAACCCTTGTCTGGAAATTTTATGTCTGAAACCCAAATCCGTCCCACTGTTGCCTCCGACCTGCCCCGCCTGATGGGATTTGATCACTCCATTAACAGCGAAGCAGTCTGGCAGTTGGAGTTGCGCCGCGAAGCCGGGCAGATCACCGCCATTTTCCGCGAAGTGCGCCTGCCGCGTTCCATTGCAATTGCCTATCCTCGCAACCCCTTCTCGCTCACCGACGACTGGACCAAGCGTTCCATGATGTACACTGCCCTGTCTGGAAACGACCCTGTGGGCTATATCAGCCTGATCGAGCGCAGCATGGACTCACTGGTCTATGTCACCGATCTGGTGATCAATGCCGCGCACCGTCGTCAGGGGATGGGCAGCCAACTGCTTTCCGCCGCCCAAGGCTGGTCTGCCGACAGGGGACACCGCCGCATAATCTTCGAAATGCAGTCGAAAAACCTGCCAGCCATCCGCATGGTTCAAAAATTCGGCTATGAATTCTGCGGGTATAATGACCAATATTATCTTACCCAGGATGTGACTTTGTTCTTCGGCAGGGCGTTGAAGTCCTCCTGAGGAGGCTGAAAACGGAGTAAAATTTCCTCCTGTTCCTTGAATTCCAGCCGCAGATCTCGTAAATTGGCGTGGACAGTTTGAAAATTGGTGATAATCTGCGGCAAAAGCTTTATAGAACGCTTGCGTAACGTGGCGTAAATTTTATCGGAAGGGCTGCATGATTAACGGTTGGTCAGATCCATTTCTGGCGGGGCTTCAGGCGCTCAATCAAATCCTGACGGCGGGAATTGCCATTACGGCGTTTTCGTTGTTTTTATATGCGCTTTCCTTTAACCTGCGCGACAGAGTGGCGCGTTCATTTGCCATTATTTTATTGTGTGTGGTGGTCGTTTTTACCACCGAAGCCCTGCAAGACGAATCGATGACGGCGGAAATGATTCAACTCCTTTTGCGCCTGCAATGGTTTGGAATCATCTTCCTCCCCGCGGCATATCTTCACCTGTCCGACGCCCTCCTTGTTACGGCCGGACGCCCCTCGCGCGGTCGCCGGCGGCTTGCCGTCCGTGGCGTTTACCTTGCTTCGGCCTTCTTTATCGCTCTGCTTGCCATCGGCTGGCTGCTCGGCCCCATTGTCATTGACGGAAAACCCGCTCCCCATCTCCAGCGTACGCCCTGGACAGAACTCTTCACCCTCTTCTACGTCAGCGCAATCGTGTGGGCTGGCGTGAACTTTGCCCGCGCCTACAGGCGGATGCTCTCCAGTTCGGGACGCCGCCGCATGTTATATCTGATGGCTGGCGCCACCGCCCCGGCGCTTGGCTCCTACCCCTATCTTTTATTTGGCTACGGGCTTGCCGCGCGACATACCTATTTATTCTGGAGCGCGGCGACTGTAATCAACGTGCTGGTTGGCGCACTGGTCATCATGATGGCATATGCGGTTGCCTTCTTCGGCGTATCCTGGCCAGACCGAGTCATCAAAGCCCGCCTCTTTAAATGGATTATGCGCGGACCCGTGACAGCCTCCTCTGCCCTGGCCTTGATGACCATTGTCCGCCGCGGCGGAGAACTGTTCGGCGTCCCCTACAATGCCTTCGTCCCGCTGATCGTGGTCGTGACGGTTTTATTATTCGAGCACCTCATTACCTTTGCCGCTCCCGTCTGGGAGCGCGTATTGTTTCATGGAAATGACAGCGGCGAGTTGCAACTGCTTCAAAATTTCGAAGAGCGCCTGTTGACCCAAAGCGATTTGCAGCAATTTCTCGAAACCGTGCTCGCTGCCGTACGCGACCACATGCAATCTCCTTCGGCCTTTGTCGTCGCACTCGACGATGAAACCCTGTCCCCGATTGTAGTGGCGGGCAACCGTTCCCTCTTCGAGCAGGAAAGCCTGACCGAAGCACTGGAAAAAGTGGAAGGCGACAACCGCCGCGAGTTCCAATGCGGCAATTATTGGATCCTGCCCCTGTATCGCCGCCGCCATGCCGGCATGGACATGGACGAACTCCCCCCCCTGCTGGGTTTGCTTGGAGTGGCGCGTCGCGAAAAACAGAGAATCATCGAACGCGACCAGCGTGAAGCCCTGTGGTTTTTATCTGACCGTGCCGCGCTTGCCCTGGAAGATCGCCAACTGCAGCAACGCGTCTTCAATTCCATGGCTGACCTCCAACCGCAGGTGGAAATGATCCAGCGGATGCGCGCCGCCGGGCGTTATGATGTCCGCTCCAGCAGCCTGCTCGATGAAACCCTTGTGCAAGAGTCTGACCTCGCCAACTGGGTACGCGATGCGTTGACCCATTACTGGGGCGGCCCCAAACTAACCAACAACCCCCTGATGAAACTTCAAGTAGTGCAGGTACTTGCCGAAAAGGACGATGGCAACTCGGCAAATGCACTGCGCGCCCTGCTCCGTAAAGCCGTGGACCAGGTCAAACCAAAGGGCGATCGCAAGTTCACCACCGAATGGATCCTCTACAACATTCTCGAAATGAAATTCATCGAGGGCCGCAAAGTGCGCGACGTGGCTTCACGCCTTGCCATGTCTGAAGCGGACTTGTACCGTAAACAGCGCATTGCGGTCGAAGCCGTTGCCAAAGCCATTCTCGAAATGGAAGCGCGCCAAAAAGAACAATGAACGTTTCGCATTCAACGTTTTGTAATTTATTGGAATTGGGAAGGAGTCGATATGGCTGTACAAAGAAACATTCGTGAAACCCCGATGCCCGTCATAGACGAAGACTGGTGGGCGTCAGTGCTGACAGAGGAGGGACGTAATTCATCGTATTCCCTGCCGCGCGCGGCGGGGAACGCAAAATCCAAGTTTGAACCCAACCCTGAGGCAGACAAACCCGATGCGGGCGGGAATTTCAAATCCGAACTTGTCTCGAACTGGGATCAAGTCAAGGATATTTATATGCGGGATCAGATCGTCAACCTGTTGGTAACCGGACTCAACCGTGGCGGTTTACTGGTCGAAGGAAATGGGTTGTATGGCTTCGTTCCTTTTTCTCATCTGGTGGGCATGGCCGAAAAGACAGACAAGCGCGACCTCGACCTCTCCGCCTATATTGGGCGTTCGCTTTCGCTCAAGGTAATCGAATGCGTGCCCGAAGATGAGCGTGTGGTCTTGTCGGAGCGCGCCGCCCAGACCGAGCCCGGCAAACGCGCCGAATTATTCAGCGCCCTGCGGCCGGGACAAAATATCAAAGGCACGGTTACCAATATCACCGATTTCGGCGTCTTCGTTGACCTTGGCGGGGTGGAAGGCCTGATCCACATCTCCGAGTTGTCTTGGGGGCGTGTCTCCCATCCCAGTCACGTTGTCAAGATGGGCAGTATCATCGACGTGCAGGTGCTCGACCTGGCCCCCGAACGCTGCCGCGTTGCATTGAGCCTCAAACGCCTCCAACCGAATCCCTGGCATAACGCCGCTGTCGACTTCCCCAAAGGTTGTATCAAACCCGCGACCATCACCAGCGTGTTGTCTTTTGGCGCCTTTGCCCGCCTGGATGCCGGCGTTGAAGGGTTGATTCATATTTCCGAAATCCCCATGGCAGACAGTAAACCCTTGAAAGCAGTCCTTTCTGAAGGACAAACTGTCATGGTGCGTGTCCTCCACCTTGACCCCGCCCACCAGCGCATGGGACTCAGCATGAAGATTGAATAACGTTAAACGTTGAACGTTCAACGTTAGAAAAAACATGACACACTCCTCCCCCGACTCCCCGACCGAAGGCCTTGCAAGCCTCGCCGGCTTTTACCTGCGCTTTGGGCGTTTCTTCCGCGACATCATGGGCGTGGCGTTGATTTCGTTTGCGCTCATCGCCCTGATTGCCATCTGGGGCATAACCGACGGCATACTTATTACGCCTTTCGCCGGCTTCCTTTCCTTATGGTTTGGCTGGGGAGCTTATATTGTCATTTTGGGGCTTGGATATTTGGGGCTTATTCTTCTGCGGCACGGCGCCGCAGAAATCCGTTGGGAACGGATCATCGCCCTTGAACTCGCCGCCCTCTTCACTCTGGGCTTGCTCGCCGCCCTCAACGGCAACGACCTCATCTCCGCCGACGCGGGCCAATACGGCGGGCGTCTTGGCTGGGGTATGGTCGAACTTGCCTGGCGTTACGGCGGAAAAGCCCTCGGCACGCTGGTCATTTTTATCTTGTGGATGTTGACGACTGCCACGGGCTTCGGCTTGTGGACCTGGCTCGAAGTCTGGCTGCTCAAATTTGCAGGCGAGACTCCGCTCGAAGTGGTTGCCAACCCGATAGCTGAATCCAACCCTGAGGTTGTCGAA
Source organism: uncultured Chloroflexota bacterium (assembly GCA_903837815.1). GTDB lineage: Bacteria > Chloroflexota > Anaerolineae > Anaerolineales > Villigracilaceae > Villigracilis. The sequence continues at coordinate 11,391 of CAILWD010000152.1, forward strand.
TCCAGCCCGGAGCCGGAAAAGTCTGCCGCATCGCCCAAGAAGAAGGCTCCCGTCATCCCGCCTGAATTCCGCACCTCCTTCAAATCTGCCCCGAAGAAGGATGAGAAGCCCGCCAAGCCGCTGACCCGCAGTGAGGAACTTCCGCCGCTGAGTATTTTGATGACCGATTCTGCCACCCGCGCCGATGACCGCACCATCAACCAGACGGCGGGGCTCATCATGAAAACCCTCGCCGATTTTGGAATCCCTGCCACGGTCATCGGCTACCGCGTGGGTCCTTCGGTGACGCAGTTCGCCGTGCAGCCTGGTTTCATCAAAAAGCCTGGCTCGGACGAAGAAGACGTGCTGCAAATGAAAGTGCGCGTGGCGCAAATTGCCGCGCTCGAAAAAGATATTGCGCTGGCTCTTTCGGCGCAGCGGTTGCGAATCGAAGCGCCTGTGCCCGGCAAGCCCTATGTCGGAATCGAAGTGCCGAATTCACACAGTTCGGTTGTCCGCATGAAGACCTTGCTTGAGTCGGAGGCGTTCAACAAGATGACCTCGCCCCTGCGCGTGGTTTTGGGGCGCGACGTTTCGGGCAACCCGCTGGTGGCAGATTTGGCGCGAATGCCGCACATGCTGATTGCAGGCGCGACGGGTTCGGGCAAGTCGGTTTGTATCACGTCGCTCGCCGCCTGCCTTGCCGTGAACAACACCCCCGAAGATTTGCGGCTGGTGATGATCGACGCCAAGATGGTGGAGTTGATTCGCTTCAACGGTCTGCCGCATTTGTACGGCAAAGTGGAAACCAACCTGGAGCGGATTCTCGGCGTGCTGCGCTGGGTGGTGCTGGAAATGGAACACCGCTACCGCCTGCTTGAGTCGGCTCACGCCCGCGATTTGGAATCATACAACAAGAAAATTACCCGCAAAGCCGACGGCAAGGCATTGCCGCGCATCGTCGTCTTCGTGGACGAACTCGCCGACCTGATGATGTCTGCCCCCGACGTGACCGAACATAACCTTGTGCGTCTCGCACAAATGGCGCGTGCCACGGGTATTCATCTCATCGTCGCCACTCAACGCCCCTCCACCGATGTGGTGACGGGTCTGATCAAAGCCAACTTCCCGGCGCGTCTGGCGTTCTCCGTCGCCTCCAGCGTGGACAGCCGCGTGATTTTGGATTACACCGGCGCCGAGTCCCTGCTTGGGCGCGGCGACATGCTTTTCCTCAACCCCGAAGTCGGCAACCCAGTCCGCGCCCAGGGCGTGATGATCACCGACATGGAAATCGAGCGCATTATTTCGCACTGGCAAAAGTCCGATGTGAAAGTGGACGATGTTCCGCCGTGGGAAAAACTCTTGCAGGAATCCAGCGAAGGCGAAGAAGACAACGGCTTGATCGAACAGGCTGTGTCCATCGTCCGCAGCAGTCAGCGGGCGTCTGCTTCGCTGCTCCAACGCCGCCTGCGGATTGGCTATCCCCGCGCCGCACGGCTCCTCGATCAACTCGAAGAAATGGGCGTCGTCGGTCCCTCGCAGGGCGGCGGCAAGGAACGCGAGGTTCTGGTCGAGCCGGAAGATTTGGATGAGGCGAAGGGAGAGGAGTAATCGGTTTGGAAAGCCGGAGTTCTTTGATTGACACAGTGCCTTCTCGGAAGTATGATATTTGCCAGAGGTAAACATGGTTGAACTTGCTTTCGGTATTACAACAGACCCGTCTGTCCGCTTTGGCAAACCTGTTATCAAGGGGACGCGTGTGCCAGCGGATACGATTGTTGCGCGCGTCGCTTCTGGAATGAGCATTAAGGAAATTTCGGAAGAATATGGCATCAGCGAAAAGGATGTCTATAACGCCCTGCATTATGCCGCCATTCGTCTAGCCGAGGAACAAATATGGGCGACAGCGTAAAGTTGCGTTTTTTTATAGATGAAGATGTTCCCCGCTCGACAACCCGCGTTCTTCGTGACGCGGGTTTTGACGTTATCAATGTACATGAAGCGGGCTTGCAGGGAAAAAACGACGACCTTGTTTTTGTAGCTGCCCAACGCGAAGAGCGGCTGTTGATTACCTGTGATATGGGCTTCTCGAACATCCTCAAATTTCCCCCTTCGGAGAACCACGGCATTCTTGTTGTTAGAGTCCCTGATAGTGAGCCGATTGCCGTGTTCAATCGTGAAGTCCTGAATGCCATTCAGGAAGTTGGGGAAAATCTTTTGCGCCACCTTGCGATTGTGGAAATTGGAAAAGTCCGCTTGCGTGGATAAAACCTGCAATTCTGAACAAACCTTCCTCAAGGAATTCCTTCCCTCCTCATGAATCCCAAACCCACTTTCAGCGATCAATTACGGATTATTTTCAAAGGCATTCTCGACCCCATCGGCGCGTTTCTCAACCGCACGGGATTGACCCCAAACTCCATCACCCTGCTCGGTCTGGCGGGGACAACTGCCGGCGCGTATTTGATTTCGCAGGGGAAGATGACTCTCGGCGCGGTTGTCCTTTTTCTCTTCGTCATCGTGGACGCCTTCGATGGGACGATGGCGCGGCTGCGTGGCGAGCCCAGCGACTTCGGCGCCTTCGTGGACTCAGTCAGCGACCGCTACGCGGAGTTTGTCACCTTTGGCGGGTTGCTGTATTATTTTCTGGCGCAAGGCGATACGCTCGGGGCAATGATGACCTTCGCCGCCACCGCTGGCTCGGTGCTGGTGTCCTACGTCAAAGCCCGCGCCGAGGGGCTGAACTTCACCGCCAGGGTGGGGCTGCTTTCCCGCGTGGAACGTTACATCGTTTTGATTCCGCTGTTGCTTTTCAACCAGCCGTTTTGGGCAGTGACCATCATCGCCGTGCTGGGCAACTTCACCGCCCTGCAGAGAATCTATCACGTCCGCGCGCAGGGACATGAGCGCATGAGCAAAGCCCGCGAAGCCAAAAAAGAGTACCTTCATTGATGGATGGCATTTCGCTCGGTCTGCTCACGCTCCGCTGGAACGGATTGCTGATTGCGCTGGGCATTGCCTTCGGCGCGTTGCTTTCCGCAGTCCGCGCCACACGACGCGACGCTGACCCTGAAATTATCTTCGATCTTTTCCTGCCGCTGGCAGTTTGGGGGACTCTGGGTGCGCGGCTTTGGCATATCTTCACCCCATCTTTTTCCGCGCTGGAATTGGGTCTGACCACCCGATATTATTTCTCCAACCCGATTGAGATTGCCGCATTCTGGACAGGCGGCTACGGAATCGCGGGCGCATGGCTCGGCGGGATTCTCGCCTTGTGGTATTTCTCCCGCAAAAATGGATACCCGTTTGGAGAACTCGCGGACATCCTTGCCCCGGGGTTGGCGCTTGCCCAAGCCGTCGGGCGGCTCGGAAATTATTTCAACCAGGAATTGTACGGCTTGCCGACCACCTTCCCACTGAAAATTTTCATCGACCCCAATCACCGCCTGAGCGGATTCGAGACCTTCAACTTTTTCCAACCGCTTTTTGCCTACGAATCTCTGCTCAACTTTGCCAACCTGATTCTCCTGCTCTGGCTCTCGCGCCGCTTTGCAGACAAACTCCGCCACGGCGACTTGTTCCTCGTTTATCTTGGCTTCTACTCCCTTGTCCGCGCCCTGCTTGAATTCCTGCGGCTGGATGTTTCGCTGGTGAATGGGCTCAACATCAATCAGGTTTTCTTTGCGCTAGTCTTCCTCGGCGTTGCTGCAAGTATGCTTTTGCGCCTTCCCGCCGTCCAAAAAACTGTAAAGTCCCTGTGAAGCGGAATTACTCCAGCGGGGAATACAATCATTCGAGATACGAGATACGAGATACGAGATACGAGTTGCCAATTTACCATTCACCATTCACCATTAACCATTCCCCATCATGATAGAAACCC
>CAILWD010000153.1 GCA_903837815.1 uncultured Chloroflexota bacterium
ACATCCTCCGCCTTGAGCGCGTCAATCGTCTGCGAGAGATTTGCCTGCGCGATGAGCATATGCTCGCTCGCCCCCGACGAAGCGTTGACGGCGGCGGGAGTCACCTCCACCGAACGCGCCAGCGGGATGACGATGCCATGCACGCCGATTGCCTCCGCTGTGCGGATAAGCGTGCCGAAGTTTTGCGGGTCTTGCAGGGAGTCGAGAATCAGCATAAAGGGCGGCTCGCCTTTGGCGGTATCGAGGATGTCGGTCACATCCGCGTACGGGTATCCGCTGACCTCGGCGACGATACCCTGATGGTTCTGGTGGACCTTATCCAGTTTGGGTCGCGGCACGCGATAGACTTTGATTTTCTGCTGTTGCGCCAGTTTGAGGATTTCGGTCAGTTTGCCTTTTTCCTGAACCCCTTCGGCGATTTCAATTGAAAATATCTGCCTGCGCCTTGCGCTCAAGACTTCAAAAACTGCGTTGCGGGAATAGATGAGTTCTTTCATGGTGGGGTGATTTTACTTGAAAAAGCAGGCCACGCTTGAGGCGCGACCCGGGGTCGGAAGCTCGCTCAACAATGGGCCGCTTGGCCACGTTTAAATACCCCTTTCATTTCACGATCGCATACATGTAACAGTCGCGCGGTTCGGGGCTGAGGTTGGGATGCAGGCTTTCACGCCGCAGGAGTCCTTCTCTCTGCATCCCCGCTTTTTCAAGCACGCGCTGTGACGGGATGTTGTCCACGTCCACGGTGGCGTAGACGCGGTAGACGCCCGGCTGTTCAAACGCCCACTGGATGCAGGCGCGGGTGGCTTCGGTCATGTAGCCTTTGCCCCATTGGGCGTACGCGCCCGTGTATCCAAAACTGACCTTGAACGGTTCGCGCTCCAGCCGCAGTTCGATCATCCCAGCCAGTGCGCCGCTCTCTTGGATTTCCAGCAGGTAGCGGAAGTTGGTCTCCCCGTCCCAGGCGGCGATGGAGCGTTTCATCAACTCTTCGGTTTGCTTCACGCTTTCATGCGGACGCCAGGTCAGGAAGCGGGTCACTTCGGGACGTCTCGCCCAGCCGTCGAAGACATCGGGGGCATCTTCCATGCGCGGCTTGCGGAGGAGCAGTCGTTCCGTTTCGATTTGTTCAGGTGGTTTGATCATGTTTTATTCTTCTTTGCATAATGTTCAGCGCCAGCAAGCCGACGACATTGAATATCACCGCCGACAACGCGACAAACAAAAATCCAAATTGTTGATAGATGAAGCCAGCCAGCAGGGCGCCGACGGCGCGTCCGAGGGAGTGACCCGTGAAGTTGAGCGAAAGCATCGTGGCTCGTGCCGCAGGGACGAGTTCGCTTGCCAGTGAGATATGGCTGACGATGACGTACTCGAACGTGATGTAGAACAGGAACAGCCCGACCAACGCCCCGATCTGGGTCTGACCGATGAACGGGAGCAGGATCGAAGCCAGGGCATTGCCGACCAGCCCGATGGTCAGCGCAAGCGGTTTGCCGAGTCGGTCAGTCGTCAGCGCGACCAATCCTTCGCCGCTCAGTTCCGAGATGCCGATCACAGCGGAGGCTCCCGCGAGGGCGGCGATTCTCAGCCCGAAGGAGTCTTCCAGCCAGACGCCAAACGTGATGCTGACCAGTTCGTTGCCCGCGCTGGCGCACATGGCAATCGAAATTCCAGCCAGGGCGGGGATCGAGGTGAAGACGGCGCGATAGCCAGCGAGCGGATTATTGGTCAGTGTGTGGTGCGAGTCTTCGCGTGGGACGATACGCCAGATGACGAAAATCACCAACAGCCCAAGCGCCGCCAGCACGGGGAAGGGCGCAGACCAGCCGAAGGTTGCGATCAGAAATCCCATCGTTGGCATACCAACAATGAAAGCCAACGACCATGCAACTTCGGTGATCGCCAGTGCCGTGCCGCGCTCAGCGTATGGGATGCGGTCACCGAAATACGCCTGCATCGCGGGGTCGAACATGTATTTGCCGAGGATCGCCAGAACCAACCCCAGGGCGAAAGTCCAGTAGGATGGGTACACGGCGACGATGCCCATCGCCAGGGTGAAAATGGCAACGCCGAGCATCATGCCGAATCTTCGTCCGCGGCGGTCGGCGATGGGGGCGAAGAGCGGGCTGGTTGCGCCGACGAGGGACCGCGCCGTCATCAGCACGGACATGGAAGAAATATCCACACCTAGTCCGCGGGCAAAGACGGACAGGAACGGATACACCATCCTGTGGGCTGTGTTCAGGATGGTGCGGAGGAAGAGGAAGGCGATGAGTTGGAATTGAATTCGCAAGATGTTTTATTTGTCTGTTTTCAGGGTGAGGAAAAAACGAGTCAAAAAGTACCCTGCGCCCCACGCCAGGATGTTCAATCCGACAAAGAATCCGATTACGTTCCACAAGCCCGAGCTGAAGATGGGTGATGGCGGTGGGTGCATGATATTTTCAGCAGATGCGAAGATCACGCGCAGGGTAATGATGTAGGCAATGTTGGCAAGCGAAGTCAGCCAGGAGATGCCGAAGAGCCATAAGCCAACTTGCAGCAGAATACCCGTCACGGCAAAGATCATCGCCAGGCGGAAGCGCGGCTCGGCGAGAAAAAGCCCGTTCCAGTTGCTTTGCATGGCGAACATCGAAAGCGGAAGGTAGGTTACCCAGAAGACGATGCCCGTGCGTCCGAGCGCGGCGCTCCAGGCGTGGAAAATCTCACGTCGCAGGACCAGACCTAAAAGTCCAGCCAGGGCGGCGGCGATGAAGGCGGCTTCCGCAGCCATCACCCAGGCTCCGTGCAGGTAAACAATCCGCACGTTCGATCCCAATGACTTTTCTTCGGGACCAATGAAAGTCAGTAAGGCGATGGTGATTAAAGTAATGGCAAAATGAAGCAGGGGGGATTTTTTATTAATCATGTGTGTTATTGTACCTGCAAGACAAGACTTTTGTCACAGCATAATTCTTGACACTAAACCTGCACGTAGTACACTAAAAAGCGTTTGAGGAGTAGCCTCCTGTGTTCCCCCACAGGGCAGGTTGTCGTCATTCCATTGGCATTTTCTTGTGCCATCGGCGACCTGCGCGTTTGATAAAAACGTTGGCAAGACCATCACGGAGGCTGTGGTGGCCTCCTTTTAATTTTTGCATAAATTAACAGGCGCCAGCGAAGTCTGGAGCGTAAAATTTCATACCCAGGAGATTTTGTATGGCACAGCAAGAAACCAAGGAACAGGAATGGCACGCGCTCAAAGCGGAAGAGGTTTTACATCACCTCGAAGTGCGGGATGAAGGCTTGACCTCGGCTGAAGCCGAAAAACGCCTGCAACATTATGGTCCCAACCAATTGGAGGAAGCGCCGCGTCCGGGCTTTCTTGCCTTGTTGTGGGGACAACTCAACAACTTCGTCGTGATCCTGCTGATCGTCGCCTCGATCATTTCCGCCCTGCTCGGCGATTATGTCGAATCCGCCGCAATCATGGCAATTGTGGTGTTGAATTCGGTGCTGGGCATCATTCAGGAACAGCGCGCCGAACAGGCGCTCGCCGCCTTGAAGAAACTCGCCGCGCCCGAAGCGCAGGTTCTGCGAGACGGCTCGCGCAAGTCTGTCCCCGCCTACAACCTCGTGCCGGGCGACATCGTCTTCCTCGAATCGGGCAACTTCATCCCTGCGGATTTGCGCCTGCTGGAAGCGGTCAACCTGCGCGTCGAAGAAGCCTCGCTGACGGGTGAATCGCTGCCCGTGCAAAAGAATGCCGCGACGGTTTTGGAAAAGAACGTGCCGCTCGGCGACCGCAAGAACACCGCCTTCATGGGAACGGTGGTCAACTACGGGCGCGGACGGGGCGTGGTCACCAGCACAGGGATGACCACCCAGCTCGGTCTCATCGCCACCATGCTCCAGAGTGTGGAAACCGAAGAGACGCCGCTCCAGCGTCGGCTCGACCAACTCGGTCGCACGCTCAGCATCGGGTCGCTGATTCTGGTCGCCGTCGTTTTCCTCGTCGCCCTCGTCAACTACACCGAAATCGGTCTGCTCTTCTCGACCCCGCTTGAATATTTCAAGGAATATGTGGGCGAGATTACCGAAGTCTTTATCATCGCCATCAGCCTGGCAATTGCCGCCGTGCCCGAAGGTCTGCCCGCCGTGGTGACCATTTCGCTGGCGCTCGGAATGCGCGAGATGATTCAGCGCCACGCGCTCATCCGCAAACTGTCTTCAGTGGAAACGCTTGGTTCTGCCACAGTCATTTGCTCGGATAAAACCGGCACACTGACCCAGAACGAAATGACCGTCACCCGCGTCTGGGCGGACAATCAACTGGTTCACATCACAGGGACGGGGTACGCGCCGAAGGGCGAATTCCAGGTGGATGGAAAAAGCATCGAAGCGAAACAATATCCCGCCGTCCTGACGACCCTCTGGCTGGGCGTGCTAAACAACGACGCCTTGATCGAAACGACGGGCGAGAGCGAATCCGCCCAGACCTATCGCATCGTGGGCGACCCGACCGAAGGTTCGCTGTTGGTTGCCGCTGCCAAAGCGGGGGCGGTTCACCTCGACGTCAAAGCTGCGTATCCGCGCGAGAATGAAGTGCCATTTGATTCAGAACGCAAACGCATGATTACCATCCACGACGTGACCAGACCGCATCCCAACGACATCTCCCCGTTCTACGATGAAGCGCACAAGAATTGGGATGTGATCGTGATGAAGGGCGCTCCCGACATTGTGCTGACCCTCTGCTCGAAATATCAGGGCATGGACGATAAGCCGCGCGAAATGACCGAAGCCATGCGCGGGCAAATTCTCGCCGCCAACGACGCCATGACCAAGGATGCCCTGCGCGTGCTTGGTTTTGCCTATCGTTTGGAAAAGAATGTGCCGAACAACATCGACGAGGTCAAGACCGAAGATTTGGAGAAGGATTTGGTCTTCGTCGGTCTGATGGGCATGATCGACCCGCCGCGCACCGAGGTCAAACCCGCGCTCGAACATGCGCGTCATGCGGGCATCCGCACGGTGATGATCACAGGCGACTTCCCGAACACCGCCCGCGCAATCGCCGAATCGATTGGTCTGCTGCGTCCCGGCAAGAAGGTGATGACCGGCGCAGAACTCGACAAACTCGACGACGCGCAACTCAAGAATATCATCGAAGACACCGATGTCTTTGCCCGTGTCTCGCCCGAACACAAGATGCGCATCGTGGACGCCCTGCAAGCCAACGATGAAGTGGTCGCCATGACCGGCGACGGCGTGAACGACGCGCCCGCCATCAAACGCGCCGACATCGGTGTGGCGATGGGCATCACCGGCACCGACGTTGCCAAGGGCACAGCCGACATGGTGCTGACCGACGACAACTACGCCAGCATCGTCTCCGCCGTCGAGCAGGGACGCATCATCTACTCGAACATCCGCAAGTTTGTGTTCTTCCTGCTTTCTTCAAACGTTGCCGAAATCATGATTATCTTTTTGGCGACGCTGGCAGGTCTGCCCGCCCCGCTGACCGCCATTCAACTGCTGTGGCTCAACCTCGTCACCGACGGCGCTCCCGCGCTGGCTCTGGCGATGGAAAAGGGCGATCCCGACATCATGGATCAGAAGCCGCGCGCCAAGTCCGAGCCGATTGTCAACCGCTCGATGGGACTTGGCATCGTCATCCAAACCATCATGCAGACCAGCGCGGTGCTCGGCGCTTTCGTCATGGGTTTGGTCTGGCATCTCGAAGCGGGCGCAATCATCCCGGATGGCGCGAATGTGATCTCCTATGTCCTCGCCCACGATTGGCGCGGCGTGGACGTGCAAACCGCCGAGACAATGGCGTTCGTCACCCTGTCATTGTGCGAGTTGTTCCGCGCCTACACCGTCCGCTCGGAACGCGCCTCCATCTTCACGATTGGTCTGTTCTCCAACAAATACATGCAGTACGCGGTCGGGGCATCCATCGCCCTGGTGGTGATCGTGTGTGCTGTGCCGTTCCTGCAGCCCATCTTCAACACCCACTTCCTCAGCGGACGCGAATGGGCTTTGGTCCTCGGTCTTGCGCTCATGCCCGCCGTCGCGGAGGAAATTACCAAGTTCTTCCTGCGTCGAAGCGAGAAGTAATCGGCAAGTAGTAATCGGAAAACTCCAGGACGTTGAACATCCTGGAGTTTTTTTATTTGTTAATTTACCTGCTGTGAAAAGCCTATCTTTTCCTTTTGAAGAACGCGCCCATGCCTTTGAGCGTCTGACGCCACGAGGCTTCGGCGTCGAGTTTACGCCGAATATCCACCGCCCGCTGGCGCATAAGTTCCATCACACGCTCGTCCTCTCCAACATCCAGCCAGAAACCGTGACCTTTTTCGGAGCAGGTATCCAGCCTCAGGTCGTAGAGTCGATATCGAAATTCACCCAATCCTGCGCCGCACCTTGGGCAGGGATAGTTCGTCTTCGACTGGAAATGTACCAGCGACCCCTTGTGGATGTCGTCGTCGAAGACCACATCCTCCAATCTATCCAACTCGTCAAAATCCAGCCACATCCCACGGCAGGCGGGGCATGAATCCACTTCGATCATCCCCTTGTAATATTTCTTCACCAGGTCGGCATTGCATTTTGGACAGTTCATGTTATTCAGCTAATATTTCGTGGATATCCACCGGGGTTTGACTTCCGCGCAAACGGATCGTCTCGATGAACCTGTGCGGACAGGTCTTGCCAAAACTCTTAAGCGTTTCAGCGCCAACAACAACCCTGAAAGGGCGGGTATATTTCTGGATATGCTGCGCCACATTGACCACATCGCCAATCACGTTGAATTCCACCCGCTCTTCGCCCCCGACATAGCCGGTCATGGCAAGACCTGTATTGATGGAAATACCAATGATGTGGGAAGCTGATTCTTCGAGGGAACCTGTGGGCTTCATGCGCATGATCAACTCCCTGCCGGCATCCAACGCCCTCTGCTCGGCATCTGGGAACATCTCGTTCGAGAAGACGGCCATGATCCCGTTGGCAAGGTATTTGCTGACCCCGCCATGCTTGAACATGATTTCGGACGCAGTCCGGTAGAATGAATCCAGGATTTGGGAAAAAGCCTTTAGCCCGTTACGGTCTACAATGGCGGCAGAATTCGCCAGTTCTGAAAACAGCACCGTCACTCTTTCCTCGCGTAATGCGGGCATATGGCTGTTTTGGGAATAATAGGCGATCAAGTTTTCCGCCTCGGCAGCGGAAACGAACTTCAACAACATCTGATGAGTTTGTTCCTGTGAATGCGCCAGCCCCAAAAGACGCATCCGCTGGATGGTGAGCGCGGCCTGATGGCTGATTGCCACCGCAATTTGCAGATCGCGTTGCATGAACGTGCGCGTGACCGTCCGCGGGCGCATCATGCTGATCAACCCAAGCAAATCGTCTCCAGCCATGATGGGAACATGGATCGAGTCCACGCTGATCTCGGCGGATTTATCTCGAATCGCCTTGCGCGCCAGTTCGGGATTGTATTGCTGCGGAACCAGGCTCTCGAAATCCTTTTCCAGGATTACGGTGCATTGCTCCGCGCCCATGTACTGCTTGATCAACTCCGCCGTTTCCACCAACGCCGTCGGAAGGTCCATGATGGTGTTGAGTTTTTGGGCGACTTCAAAGAGCAGCAAGGCATGGTTATCCACCGATTCGAGAACCAGGGCGCGGGTATAGCGCTGGGTGTTGACCGCAGCCGGGCGCGTTCCGGACTCATTTTCCAGGTGGAGAAGTACCTGCCCGATGCGAATGGTATCTTTATTTTTAAGAGGGGTTGGGCGCAGGATGCGCTCACGATTGAGGTATGTGCCGTTTGTACTTTGAAGGTCGGTCAGCGTGACCGAATTCTTTTCCGGCTTGAAGTCAATGCAGGCATGGAAACGGAACGCGGCGCCATCATCCACCATGATGTCATTTGTGGATGCCCGCCCAATCCGCGTGATCCCTGGTCGCAGGTTTAACCGTTTTTGAGGAGTATTCAATGCCTCGATGACCAATTGCCACATATAAATGATTATACGTTCATCGCCCCGCTTCTTTCAGATTAATTTCATTGAAATATGCCGTCGATCAATTCTTCGCTGGAAAGCGCAGAGGGAACAACATCGAGCCAGGCTAGAAATTCCGTGTTCCCTTTTGGCCCCAGCAGCGGGGACCGGATCAGCCCGCGCAAGCCGAATCCGGTCTGACGGGCAAATGACAGCACATCGAGCAACACCTGCCTGTGGATTTCCGGATCGCGGATCACGCCATCGCCCCGCGCCACATCCTTCTTCCCCGCTTCAAACTGGGGTTTGATCAAACAAAGTAGTTGTCCGGTTTCAGAAAGCCAGTTCTTGGCAACAGGCAATAATATCTTCAACGAAATAAACGAAGCGTCCACTGTGATGAGGGAAACAACTTCGGGCAGAGATTCGACATGCCGCGCATTCGTCTCCTCCATTACCACCACCCGCGGGTGGGTTCGCAATTTCCAATGCAAAATCCCCTTGCCCACGTCGATGGCATAGACCTTCTCGGCACCGCGTTGCAACAGGCAATCGGTGAAGCCACCGGTGGATGCGCCCACGTCTGCGCAGACCAACCCTCTGACGTCGATGGCAAAAGCCTCCAGCGCCGCATCCAGCTTTTCGCCGCCGCGTGAGACAAATCGCGGACCGGAATCAACCGTCAGCGTGGATTTGGAATCGATGGCAGTGGCAGGCTTCAGCGCCACCTGATCGTTCACCCGCACCTGTCCTGCCATGATCAGCGCCTGCGCCTTTGCCCGCGACTCGGCAAGTCCGCGCTCCAGAAGTAAAACATCCAAACGAATCTTCGGCATGGGGGCATTGTATCAGGTAAAATATCCCCATGCTAAAAGCCCTTTTCAAAACCATGCGCCCGCGCCAATGGGCGACGAAAAACATCTTCATCTTTGCCGCGCTGGTCTTCGACAAGCAATTATTCGTCGTCGATTCCTTCCTGCGCACGCTTGCGGGCTTTGCCCTGTTTTCCCTGATCTCCTCCTGCGTTTACATTTTCAACGACCTGGCTGACCTCGAAGCAGACCGCCAGCACCCCGAAAAGAAAAACCGCCCCATCGCCTCTGGCAGGCTCCCCGTTTCCGTCGCGTGGGCGGCGGGCATTTTGCTGACCCTCGGCACGCTTACAACCGGCTTCCTGCTTGCCCCATCGTTTGGGTACGTCATCGGCTTGTATTTCCTGCTCAACCTGGCGTATTCCAAATGGCTCAAGCACATCGCCATCCTCGACGTACTGATTATTTCGGCGGGCTTTGTCTTGCGCGTCGGCGCGGGCGTCACCCTCATCGAAGTGGAAAGATTTTCCCCCTGGCTTTACGTGGTCATGACCCTGCTCTCGCTCTTCCTCGGCTTTGGCAAACGCCGCGCCGAACTGGCTCTGCTGGCGCAGGGCGCAGGCTCACACCGCAAAGTGCTGGACGGTTACACCCTGCCCCTGCTCGACCGTTACATCATGATCGTCTCCGGCACCACCATCGTCGCCTACTCGCTCTACACATTTTCCGCGCCCAACCTGCCCGATAACCACAGCATGATGCTGACCATTCCCTTCGTCGTTTACACCATCTTCCGCTATCTCTATCTCATCGAAGTCAAACAAGCGGGCGGCGCACCGGAAGAAATCCTGCTCTCCGACCGTCCCTTCCAAATCGCCATGCTGCTCTGGGCTGGCTCAGTCCTCGCCATCTTCTACCTCTCGTGAAATCAACCGCCCCCGGCAAGGTCATCCTCTTCGGCGAACATGCGGCGGTCTACAACCGTCCCGCGCTTGCAATCCCCGTCATACAGGTTCATGTGGAGGTGGAAGTTTTGGATTCGACCCGCGCAGGGATTTGGATTCACGCCCCCGGCATTGCCCTGCAATCCGAACTTGACGCCCTTCCTGACGACCACCCAGTTGGTTCAGTCATTCGGAAAGTTTTTCAACGCCTCGATATTTCTTCGCCCCCTGCGCTGGATGTATCCATCATGTCCACCATCCCCGTCGCGGCTGGGCTTGGCTCCGGCGCGGCGGTTTCTGTTGCCCTCATCCGCGCCCTATCGGGGCATCTCGGTCAATCGCTGGCGGATAATGAAGTCAACCAGCTTGCCTACGAAATCGAAAAACTTCATCACGGCACACCCTCTGGAATCGACAACGCCGTCATCACGTATGCCAGGCCCGTATACTTCATCAAAGACAAGCCGCTCGAAACCTTCAAGGTTGGCAAGCCCTTCATCGTCATCGTTGGCGATACAGGCATCCCCGCGCCCACCAAACAAGCCGTCGGAGATGTACGCCGCCTGTGGATGCGCGACCAATGCAACATCGAATCCATCTTCAATGAAATCGCGCAAATCTCGCTCATCGGCAGACGATCGATCGAAAGCGGAAGGCCCGAACTGCTCGGCGAACTCATGGATCAAAATCATGAGCATTTGCAAGCCCTCCACGTCTCCTGCCCGGAATTGGATCATCTCATCAAAGCCGCCCGCAAGGCTGGGGCTTTGGGAGCAAAACTTAGCGGCGGCGGGCGGGGCGGCAACATGATCGCTCTGGTGGACCAGCCCAAAGCAGAGTCTGTTGCCGGAGCGTTGCTCTCTGCCGGGGCAGTTCGCGCCATCATCACCGAAATTAAGTGATTATCATTGCGAGGCAGAACGCCGGCGCAATCTCCTCCCAGAACGTCCCTGCCAGATAAAAATGGCTTACGCCCCTCCTGCCGTTATTGTTGGCGCGTCCCGATGTATATTTGAAATGAACATACTTGCCCTCAAATTGATTCTCGCTCCTGTGATCATCGGCTCCGCCAGCCTGGCTGGGCGAAAGTGGGGTCCCGCCGTCAGCGGCTGGATCGTGGGGATGCCGCTTACATCGGGCCCCGTCATCTTCTTCGTAGCCCTTGCCAATGGGAAGTCGTTTGCGGCAACTGCTTCACTGGGCGTCCTCAGCGGCGGGATTTCACTGGTGGCGTACGCCCTGACGTATTCATGGCTGGCGGTCAAATTCCGCTGGCAGGTTTCGATCACCGGCAGCCTGCTTGTATTTTCCATCAGCACCATGTTCTTGCAACATTTTACTTTTCCGCTTTGGGCGGCGTTTGCGCTGGTTTGCGCGGCTCTGGTTGCCGGTCTTCGATTTATGCCCAAGGACGAGGTGAAAAAGGAAAACAATGAAAAGCCGGGGATTTGGGATATTCCCTCCCGAATCTTGATTGGCACCAGTTTCATCCTGTTGCTGACCGGTATTGCCCCATTCATCGGCTCGCGCCTGACCGGGCTGCTGACGACGATTCCGCTCTACGTCACCATCCTGACGGTTTTTGCCCACCGCAGCCAGGGTCCCGCCGCCGCAGCCCATGTCTTGCACGGATTGCTCTACGGGATGTTCGCCTTCACGGGCTTTTTCATCACCCTCAGCCCGCTATTGGAAAAAGTCAACCTGGGGACTGCCTTTGGCGCGGCTGTCGTTGCAACGCTGGCAATTCAAGGAACTTCGCTTTTTATCCTGCGACGACGACACAGCTAGTTCATCAAAACAAAACAGGACTTTCGCTTGTCATTCTGAGCGGAGCGAAAAATCTTTGGTTTCAGGGGTAGAGACCCTTCGCTAACGCTCAGGGTGACACGAAAACAGACGCCTAAGCGAAAGTCCTGCAAAAATACAGTCAGGAGAAGCGCATCTCGTGCGCTTCTCCTTTTCCATTGGGCTGTTATTGAGTTGGAAATTTTATTTAAACTGTTTTCGTACCTTGCTTAAGATTTGCGGTTCGGTCATTTTGTCGGCAGATTCAACTCCAACAATCTGCGCTTTGACCTTCGCATGGGCTATGCGTTTTTGGAGTTCAAACTTTGCCTCGCCAGGCCCAAAGATGAGAATAGACTCCGCCTCCCGCAGGCGGGCGATGATTTTGTCGTAGAACTTGTTGAGATGCACATTGAATTTATTGTCAAGTTGGTCGTCCCCTTGCTGGTGTTGGGCGCTATACGGAGCCTTTGCAGGAGAATTGCCTCGATAGGAGACATGCCGCCCGACTTCCGATTCGATTGTTTCGATTTCCTGTCCCGCTTCACTTTGGATCACGAGTATCGCCTTTTTGTGATCAATCCACAATCCAATGTTATCTGTCATTGATCCTCCATTTCGGTTCGATTGTCTCATTCCATCGCGCCAATTTAATTATACGATTTTTCCGTCAGCTTTCAACTTGTTGCCACCTCAAATTTTCTGCCCGTCATGAATTCTTGTGTACAATTGACCGCATGTCCCTTCTTTCGAAACTCCAAGACGACCCGCTGCTGGGAAAGGTAATTCGTTCCAGCGGGGCGTTGTTCAGCGCGAACAGCCTCAGTCTGGGATTAAGCGTGATTCAAAGCGTCCTCGCCGCCCGCCTGCTAGGACCTGCCGGCTTCGGGCTGGTTGCCATCGTGACGGGCTACGCCACCACCGTGAACGGGTTTCTCTCCTTCCGCATGAGCGAGTTGGTGGTGCGCTACGGCGGAGAGTATCTCGAAAAAAATGAGAAGGACAAAGTCGCTGCGCTGGTCAAATTTGCGGCTCTGCTCGAAGGGACAGTTTCCCTGCTGGCTTTTCTGGCAGTGGCGGCGACGGCAACCCTCGCCGCCCGGTACATCGCCAAGACACCCGACACCGCCGCGCTTTTCATCATTTACAGCCTCGGCTTGCTGGCAAATTTCAACACCGAGACTTCCACAGGCGTTTTGCAAATATTGGGGAAAATCAAATATCAAGGCATTCTCAACCTCATCCAAAGCCTGCTGACGGCGGGACTCATCGCCTTTGCGTTTTTCACACACGGAAGTTTGCAACTGGTCTTGTTTGCCTACCTCGCGGGAAAAACCGCGCTTGGGCTTGGTATTTTTTCCACCGCGCTTTTCCAACTGACAAAAAGGCTGGGACGCCGGTGGTGGCATTATCCTGTCATTGCGAGGAGGGCGCTTTTCCCGACGAAGCAATCTCACAACGCGGCAAACAGCAACCTTGTCTCGATAAACTGGGAAACAAAGCGAACCACGGAGACACCGAGACACAGAGGAAAAAAACTCCGTGCCTTCGTGCCTCAGTGGTTAGAAACTTCAAAAATCTTCGCGTTTGGCGCGTTTTTTGCAAGGCGACAGTATGATGAGCCGGGGATTGCTTCGGGCGAAAACCAAGAGCGCCCTCGCAGTGACATGGATTTCCGCGAACTCTTCAAATTTGCGTTCACCTCCAACCTGAGCGCAACCGCCATTTTGGTCTTCCGCGAGAGCGAGATTCTTTGGGTGGGATATTTCCTCACCAGCGAGGCGGCGGGGTTTTACAAAGCGGCGTATGCCATCGTCAGTTTGCTTGCCGTCCCCGCCAACCCGTTCATCCTGACCACCTATCCCGAAATCAACAAACTCGTTGTGCAAAAGAATTGGGCGCGGCTCAAGGACTTCCTCAAGAAAATCACAACCGTATCCGCCGCGCTCAACCTTGCGCTTGCCGCTGTCTTTGTCATCTTCGGCAAATGGCTGCTTTCGATTTACGGCGCAGACTACGCCGCCGCCTACCCCGCCCTGCTGGCGTTGCTCGTTGGCTTCACATTCAACTACATCCTCTTTTGGAATCGTCCGCTGTTGCTTTCGCTGGGACTGCCCGCCTTTCCGCTGCAAGCCACCGTCGCGGCAGGGCTTGCCAAACTGGCGCTTGCCTTTCCGCTTGTGCCGCGTTTTGGATACGTTGCCGAAGCCGCGCTTTTGTCCTTTTATTACGTCACGTCCGTCGGGGCGATTGTCCTGCGCGGTGTGAACGAAATCCATTATCAGGAAAATTTGAACCGCCAAGATCGCTAAGGTCGCGAAGAAAACAAAAAACTTTGCGTTCTCCCTAGCACTGCCCGCCAGGGCAAGTGTCGCGTACTTTGCGGTGGAAAAAATTATGAAAATCGCGCTCATCACTAATTCACGAATCCCATCGCTGACCGCCAATTCGATTCAGGCGATGAAGGTGGCGCAGGCGCTCATGCAGTTGGGGCATGATTTGCGGATGTTTGCCCCTGCGGAGACCAAACCCGTGCCGACGGAATCCCTGCTCGCCCATTACGGCTTACAACTCGCCCCGCCCCTCGATTTGATTCCATCCATCAGGCTGTTCAAACGCCTCGACTTTGTTGTCCGCGCCCAACATGCCGCCGAAAAATTTGGCGCGGAATTAATCTACACCTGGATTCCGCAGTCCGCTGTGTTTGCCTTGATGCGCCAAGACCCTGTCGTCCTCGAAATGCACGCGGACGTGGCTGGAAATGGCGCGTG
>CAILWD010000154.1 GCA_903837815.1 uncultured Chloroflexota bacterium
CTCCCGACTTTCGAACTTCAACGTCAGGAGACGTTGAGTCCAAAACAAAAGGAGTAAGAATGGCACAAGCACAGGAAAAATACGAAGAGTCACAGTTATATCGAATCCGTCACTCGGCGGCGCATGTGATGGCGCAGGCAGTTCTGGAATTATTCCCCGACGGCAAAGTGACCATCGGGCCGCCTGTCGAAAACGGCTTTTACTACGATTTTGATTTGCCGCGCAACCTCACGCCAGAAGACCTGGAGCAAATCGAAAAGCGGATGCGCCAGATTGTGCAAGGCAGGCACGACTTCGTTAAGAAGGTCATCTCTGCCGATCAAGCCCGCGAGATTTTCAAAGACCAGCCCTACAAACTGGAGTTGATCGAGGGGCTCGAAAAAGGCGGCTTGGACGAGTACGGCAACCCGCTCGACGTGAAGCCTGAAATTTCCATCTATCAGCACGACACCTTTACCGATTTATGCCGTGGGCCTCATGTGGCTTCCACGAAGGAAATTAAACAGGACGCCTTCAAGTTGATGAACGTGGCGGGCGCGTACTGGCGCGGCGACGAAAAGAATAAACAGTTGCAGCGCGTGTACGGCACGGCTTGGGAAAGCAAGAAGCAGTTGGAAGAGTACCTGCACCAGTTGGAGGAAGCGAAGAAACGCGACCACCGCAAATTGGGACGCGAACTCGAAATCTTCATCTTCGACGATGAGGTGGGTCCCGGTCTGCCGCTTTGGCTGCCCAACGGCGGCGTGATGATCGAAGAGTTGGAAAAACTCGCCAAGGAAATGGAAGAGAAGGCTGGCTATCTCCGAGTCAAGTCGCCGCATTTGACGAAGGAAGACCTTTTCATTCGTTCTGGACACCTGCCTTACTATGCCGAAAGCATGTACCCGCCGATGGAATTGGAAGGCGTCAAGTATTATGTCAAGCCGATGAACTGCCCGATGCACCACAAGATTTTCGGCTCGAAGGGACGCTCGTACCGCGATCTGCCCATCCGCCTTGCCGAATACGGAACCTGCTACCGCTACGAAAAATCGGGTGAACTCTTCGGGTTGATGCGCGTCCGCTCGATGCAGATGAACGACGCCCACATCTATTGCGGCGAAGACCAGTTCGAGCAGGAGTTCATGGGCGTGATCGACCTGTATCACAAGTATTTTGAGTTGTTCGGAATCGAAAAGTATGTGATGCGCCTATCGCTGCATGGCAAGGCAGGACTCGGCAAAAAGTATGTGGACAATGAGCGCCTGTGGCTCAAGACGGAAGGGATGGTGCGCCGCGCCATGGACAACGGCGGCGTGCCCTATGTGGAGCGCGACGATGAAGCCGCGTTCTATGGTCCCAAGATCGACGTGCAAATTTGGTCAGCCATTGGCAAGGAGTTCTCCCTCGCCACGAACCAGGTGGACTTTGCCGTGCCAGAGCGCTTCGACCTCAAATTCACGAACAAGGAAGGCGCAGACGAAATTCCGCTCTGCATCCACCGCGCCCCGCTCTCGACGCACGAGCGCATGGTTGGCTTCCTGCTTGAACATTACGCGGGCAACTTCCCCGTTTGGCTTTCGCCTGAGCAGGTGCGTGTGATTTCAATTACCGACGCGCAAAACGAGTACGTGGATAAGATTGCGAAGGAATTGCGCGAGAATGGAATCCGCGCCAGCGCCGATGTCTCTGCCCAGCGTATGAACGCCAAGATTCGTCAGGCGCAGTTGATGAAGATTCCGTACATGATCGTGGTCGGCAACAACGAGATGGAGGCGGGTCAAATCTCGCTCCGCGTCCGCGATGGCAGCCAGCAGAACAATTTCCCGCTTGCGGAGTTCATTGCGCGAGCGAAGGATAAGATTACGAGACGGGCCAAGGAGTTGTAATTCTGGACGATGGGCAGCAGATTGTGAACAGTAAAAAAAACTGGAGGGTCATTTGGCTCTCCAGTTTTTTTGATGCGCAGAATGAATTCTGCGCTCCGTGTTATTTATCTCTCAAAAAAAGGTCAAAGTCGGGGAACTTGATCCTTGCCGTCATATCCAGGTTGACGGGTGTGACTGCCACTTTTTTCTTCGTCCGCAGGACATGGGCGTCGGTGTCTTCGGGTTCCTGGTTAATGTCTTCGCTATGCTTATACCGGATGGGGCCGGGTTCGTCCCATGAAGCCCGCTGGGCAGGCATGGGGTCGTAGTATCGGCTGCGGGAAAGCCTGCAGACTTCCCACCCAGTTTCGGGCGTGGCGTGGGCCGGCACTTCGACTTTGACCACATCTACATCAGAAAAAAATTTCTTCTTGAGGAGAATCCGCGCAAAATGGGCGGTGAAATATCCAGCCGTGGAAAAGTCAACATCCTCCGAATGGGAGAGGTGGTATTGGGTTTCGGTTTCAAGAGAAACCGCCAGCGCAGGAATTCCCAGTGATGCCGCTTCCATTGCCGCGCCAACCGTGCCGGAGATGGTGATTCCCATCCCGACGTTTTCGCCGTAGTTGATTCCTGAAACGACCAGGTCGGGTTTGTGGGGAATGATTTCCAGGATGCCATGCAACACCGCCTGGGCAGGAGAACCGCCCACGGCGTACACGTCCCAGACTTGACTGTTGACCTGAACCTGTTCCTTGCGGATGATCCCATCTGATGTGCTGGGCAGGCTGCGTCCCATGCCCGAAGATTGTTCGCGGGGCGCGGCAACGGTCACATAGCCGATTTTGGAAAGTTCACTGGCGGCAGCCCAGAGACCCGGGGAACGGATGCCGTCGTCGTTGGTAAGGAGAATGTGGGGTTTGTTCTTTTTCATGGAGCCCATTATAAACAACAGGTCACAAAAAAGACGGGTATGTCCGTCTTTTTTGTGACAAAGTGATAAGAAAGCCCTGTACGGGGTGCGCGTCGGCACAGTCCGCGTGTACACGATGGAGGCGCGGCGCAAGATGGGCGCGGAGACGTTGTACCAGGCGGTTGCCATCCTTGCAAG
>CAILWD010000155.1 GCA_903837815.1 uncultured Chloroflexota bacterium
CCGACTTGATCCGCGCCACACTCAGCTCCACGGTGCGCTACGGGAACATGACCCTGGACCTCCCTTCCCTGCAATGCTGGCTACGGGCGCGCATCGGTGGTCACTGGCAGCCACCAACCCTGACCCGGATCAAGCCTCTGCCACGCGCGGATGGGACGAGGGTCAAGGCATTGATCGAAGAGGTGATTGCATTCCATTCTGACGAATATCTCCCTGCCGATGGTTGGCAGGAAAAAGCCTCCAGAGTACTTGAGGATATGTTGCCCCCTGCTCTTGCCAGATTGCTCGATGAGTTTCTGGCGGTGCGGATCGAAAATCAAAAAATAAAGGTCTCCCAACCTGCACCTGAGGTGGATGACCGCAGGCTTGGGTTCTGATGTTCAAAGTTGTTTTGATCCTCTTGTTTTTGATTTGTGGACTTCCGCTCATTCTTGGAGTCCTGATCTTTGTGGTTCTCTACCCCGCCTGGTTCTTGGCGCGGGAGGAAAGGGAGTGGTGAAGGATGGATGAAGTTTTAGGTTCGGTTGGGCAGATGGCACTTGATGTTGCCAGTCAGGCATTTGAGTTGGAGCCATCCAGATTACGGTTGTTCCTGGATTGCCTGGTCTCCCATAGCAGCATGGTTCGTGGAAGTGAATCCATTCTGTTGGAGACCTATGATAGGGAGCAGGTGGAATTGAAACTAAAGACATGGTTCCAGTCCCTGCCCCCAGATGGATTGTCTTGGGAATACCGTCTGCTTCTGGGTGAGATTGCCTGGTGGCATGACTTGGATCCCTCATCCCCTGCCCTGCATTATCAGGAGGCAGGGAAATAACATGGTCAGGACCACCCTTGGTTTCATGGCTGGAGGATTCGCCGGATACCTGCTTGGGCAGATCATCCCGCCACAGTTCTTCCTGGTTGTGAGTATTCTGTTGTTGTTCATGGCTGCCCTGCTGTCTGGTCTTTTTCATGTTGGTTTGCTCAGTTCCTTGAAGGAGTAGTCTGTGTCCCATACAAGAATTGTTTTTCTTTGCCTGGTTCTTCTCATTGCCCTCCTGCCGTTGGCGCTGACAAACGCCGCCCCGCTTATGGCAGTTTCCCTCCCAGAGGGCCGTAACTATGACCAGGCGCACGACTCGGGCTACATCGATTGGAGCGGACCGGTTTCGTATGTCTACCTCACCCATCGTGACGGGACCTACCTGCCGCCGCAGGAAGGCGGCGCTTATTGTGGCTCCCGCTGCGATGAGTGGGTGACCCGCCTGGGAAGTGGAGGTGTGGCGAGCGGTTCCTTTGATCGCGATGTCGCCTATTTCGAGGTGATGGTGGCTTTCAGTCCCAATGGAGGTGTGGGGACTGCGACCCTGCGCGCCTGTTCTGCGGTTGATTCCTGGTATCTGTATGGCGGGGGCAGCTGGCCTGGCTTTGTGAGCATGACCCTGAACGTGCCTGCAGGCTGCCGCAACTGGTCCCTGTCGGCATCAGGCGGGTATGTGGATTTTCGTTCTGTCGATGTGTACTATATCGGACCACCTTCCACTCCCACGCCCACCTTCACTCCAACCGCGACCTATACGGCGACCTTTACACCCACCAACACCTCAACGCCGACTGCCACCTTTACCCCTACCCATACACCGACCAACACGCCAACGTTTACCCCGACCTTCACGCCCACCTTCACGCCGACCAATACGCCCACCCCGACGCCGACGCCATTGCCACCTGTGATTACGGGTCAGGTCGTTTGTGATTTGTGGGGGGGTGCCCTCTGGTGCAGGGGAGAGGAGGTGTTGGAGTTGACCGCCAGCGATCTGCAAGGGTTTTCGGTGACCATTCAGGGTGACTTGAATGGGGAACCATTCACCTGCGGAAGTTCATGCAGCCTTTCCCTGCCTGAAGGAGTTGGCACGGCAAATTACACGGCGATCTCGGCGAGTGGAAGGACGGCCAGCGGGTCTTCCACCTGGAAGAGGGATGGCACTCCTCCAACAATCAATTGGGTCCTGCCTCCCGTGGATGGCAGGAATGGCTGGTATGTCTCCCAGGTGGAGGTGTCGGCAACCGCTTCGGATGCGATATCCGGCTTGTATTCCCTGGAGGGAAGCCTCGATGGCGGCGGGACCTGGAATATTTTCCCGTTCCAACTTTCTGATGGCACTCATGAAATTCAAGCTCATGCACGCGACGTGGCAGGGAATGAGACAGTGCAATCCAGGAATGTGAGTGTGGACACAGTACCGCCTGTTTCGGAATTTACATCCCATTCCAATGGAGAAGTGGTCCAAGGTGAGGTTTTACTTGGCGGAAATGTGAACGACCTGACCTCTGGAGTTGAAGGAGTGGAGGTGTCACTGGACGGTGGTACCACTTGGCAGACAGGGACTGTTGGCTCCGGGAATACCTGGTCCTTCCCCTGGAATGCGGCTGATGTTCCCAATGGAGAATACACCCTGCAAGTGCGGGGTGTGGATCAAGCCGGAAATGTCGGAGATGTGGACACCATTACGCTAATGGTGTCGAACGGACCGCCATTTGTATCCATCACAGAACGTTGGTGGATCTGGGAGGAAGGGGAGTTGGAGGTTCAAGCCAATCACTTCCCACTTGCCAGTGTAAGCGTGACGATTCGTGACCCACAGGATCGTTGGAAGGAACTGGTATTGGAGTTTGACCCGGACAGGCTTCCAAAGACCATTGCCTGGGATAGACGCTTTGGAGATGGTATCTTGGCGCCTCCTGGAGATTATCCAGTTGAAGCAGAGGTGTGTGACGTTCATGGTCTGTGTACATCCGACGCAGGAGTCATCATGATCCCGATGCTGGCGACTGCAACGACTACGCCGACCATGACGCCGACAAGTACTCCAACCAGGACACCGCATCCCACATTTACTGCAACCACCACCCCGACAGTTATGCCAGCTGTTCCAGTGGTGGTATCCACGCCAGAGCCTGTTGTTTCGTTGCATGTGCCTTTCTGGCAGGTTCTTGGGCTGCTGGGGTTGTTCCTGGTAATCTCCTCCGTGAGTGTGATCGATCCGCGTCCCAGGGCGCTGGACAGGTTGCGGGAAACCATCCGTCTAATGATGGATGGCGACATTGATCGTTCTAAATCTTCGAATTGAAAGGAATTGAAAACATGGAAATAATGCTTGCAATTGTGGTGGTGGCTGCCGTGATTTTCTTTGGCGCCTTGATCAGCATGGGGAATGAACGTCAGAGGAGGGCGATTGACAACCTGCGTGAACAGGTTGTGCTTTGGGCGGTACAGGATATCCGAATCAAACATGAAAGGTTTGCACGCGATATACATATTGACGACCCGCTTAGCTGGTTGAACAAGGTGGCAGGCAAGGCTTGCGGCCGTGACTTGAGTCTTCAGGTGATCGAATTCCTTGAATATCCCAGGGTATTGTTGTGTGCGACTGGAAATGGAGATGAAAAGATCATTTTTACACCCCACTCTCCTGGTGAAATTCGTTCCATGAAACGGGCAAAGCAAAACCGATTAGATAAATATACAGATCGAAATCCCTTGTTATCTTTACCACTTGGTGCAATACGCTATGAATGTTCCGTCCTTACCAATGGGGTTTTGTTTGACCTTGAATTACCCTTGGTGTGGAAGGAGTTGACCGGCATTGGTGGTAGTGAAATGAATATGATTTGGATGTATTTTGTTTCATGAATTCAAGAGACGAGACCTTTTTCAACAATTCGCTTCTTAAAGAAAATTCACCCTAATAACTATTGGGGTGAATTTGTTGTACTTTACTTGTCCAAAGCGCGGTCCCGACAGGGAACGCAAACCGCGATTGCCAAAACCATCCGCGAAGCCGATGCGGACTACGTTCTGAGTGTCAAGGAGAACCAGGGACACCTCTTTGAAGATATTTCCGTTCTCTTTGGCTTGGATCAGGAGTAAAATTTCAAGTATGCCTCCCTGGATTACCACAAAACCGTCAACAAAGGACATGGTCGCATTGAAGTGTGCGAATGTTGGAGTACCTCTAATCCTGAGTAGTTGAACCTGATCCGTAACCTGCAAAATTGAACTGGGCCGGAAAGTATTGTCATGGTGGTTTCCACGCGAATTATCGACGGCAAGGAAAGCAGGGATGCTCGTTACTACATTTCCAGTCTGGACACCAACGCCGAACGCCTATTGCATATTGTCCGCAAACATTGGGCAATTGAGAATGAGTTGTGATACATCGCTCTCAACCTGCTCAAACAGGAGAAAACTGCCAGAGGCGGCATCCACGCCAAACAACTCCAAGCTGCTTGTAACGACGAGTATCTCCTCAAAATCCTTGCCGCAGCAAATTAGATGCGATTGCCTTGTTAAGTCCCTCACAGATAGGACTTATAATGTCAATGACATCGGATCTGCGATTGCCTCGGGCTCCTTCAAAACCATGGGCATGGTTGTCATCCCCTGCTCGGTCAAGACCCTTTCAGGCATTGCCAACTGTTACAGCGAAAACCTGCTCCCGCGGGCGGCAGATGTGACATTGAAAGAGCGACGTGCGTAGCTGCCATATTCGCCTGATGCAGCAAGCCAGCGAAATGGGCGCGATCCTTGCGCCGCTCATGCCCGCCTTTTGTACCAGGCCAGCCAGCATACAAGAACTGGTTGACCACCACGTTTTCAAAATTCTCGATTTGATGGAAATTTCTTTTCCCGAAAACAACTTCAAACGCCGGCAAGGTGAGCAGCATTCCATCGGACTGTAACGTTTTGGGATGGGAAGGCCATCGATGTGAGGTCGATATGAAAAAACAAACCCACCGAAGATTGCTTGGGAAAGACAATCAGTTTTTGCTGGATGAAATACAAAGGCTGGCCCATCTTGGCTATTGGAAGCTCGACTTGCCTGCCAATCGCATGGTCTGGTCTGCCGAAGTTTCCCGGATTTTTGGCCTTGATCCGCAGGAAAACCAGACCACTTATGAGGATTTCCTGACTGTCATTCATCTCGAAGATCGCGCAACTGTAGATGCCGCCTATCGCGCTTCCGTGCTGGAAAAGCGGAATGAATTTGAAATCGAGCATCGCATCATCCAGTCCGGCAGCGGAGAAATCCGCTACGTTTACCAGAAATGTGTTCATGAGCGCGACCGGCAGGGGGCGATTGTCCGCTCAACAGGCATCGTTCAAGATATAACCGAGCGCAAAAGGATGGAAAATGCGCTGCGCGAGAACGAAGTCAGGCATCAACAACTAGCGGAGAATATTTCGGATGTGGTCTGGACTGCCGACCTGTCCTTCAACACCACTTACATCAGCCCCTCCATCCAAAAACTGACTGGCGATACGCCGGAAAGATACATATCCCGCAGCCTGGAGGAACGGCATCCCCCGGCGGCTATCGAAGTTTTCAAACAGGTCTTTGCCGAAGAAACCCAAAAAGACAGCCTGCCAGGCGTGAACAAAGCCCGGACGCGGATTCTCGAAGTGGAACATTACACCACCGCCGGCGCGATCATCTGGACAGCGATTCACCTCTCCTTCCTGCGCGATTCGCTTGGAAATATCACTGGCATTATAGGTGTTACCCGTGACATCACCGCGCGCAAGCAGGCAGAAGAGGCTCTGCAGGAGAGCGAAAAACGTTACCGGTTATTGGCTGAGAATGCATCGGATGTTATCTGGACGATGGACCTCAACCTTCGATCTACCTATACAAGCCCGGCCGTCAAACGCCTGCGTGGGTATGAACCTGAAGAAGCCGTTCGCCAGCCCCTGGAGGTTGCCCTGACTCCCGCCTCCTTCGAGATTGTTTCAAGGGTTCTGTCAGAAGAGTTGGCAGCGGAAAAGAGGCCCGGACAGGACCTGCACCGGTCAAGAACACTGGAACTGGAAGCCATCCGTAAAGACGGCTCAACCGTGTGGACGGAGGCCATTGTTACTTTCCTGCGTGACCGTAATGGACAACCGGTTGAGATACTGGGCGTAACGCGTGACATCACCGAACGCAAACGGGCTGAGGAGACCCTGCAATGGCAGGCACGTTTCCAGCGTTTGTTGATGGATATTTCGCTGACCTACATCAACCTGCCCCCGGCGGAGGTTTCGGCAGAGGTGGATAACTCGCTGGCAGAACTGGGCGCCTTCGTTGGGGCTGACCGGGCCTATATTTTCACCTACGATTTCCCGGCACAGATTTGCATCAACACCCACGAATGGTGCGCGGAAGGGATCATGCCGCAAATGGCCCGACTGCAGGCCGTGCCGCTGGAGACTGCCCCCGACTGGGTGGCTGCCCATACCCAGGGACAGCCCTTCTACATCCCGGATGTATCCGCGCTCCCGCCTGGTGGGGTGAAAGATTTTCTCGCCACCCAGGACATCCTGGGACTGCTGACGGTGCCGATGATGGATGGCGCTGCCTGCGTTGGATTCATCGGCTTTGACTCTGTGCGCCAACCCCGCCATTACTCTGATGATGAGCAGCGCCTGCTCAAGGTATTCGCGGAATTGCTGGTAAACGTCCACCGCCGCCAGCAGGCGGAGCAGGCCTTGGAGGTGGCGCTCACCAAATATAAAACGCTGTTCGAGACCTTCCCGCTGGGCATCAGCGTTACCGATGAAACCGGCAGGATTTTGGAAACCAATGCCACCGCAGAAAAACTGCTGGCCGTGCCGCAGGATGAACACACCCAGCGCGACATTGACAGCCCAACCTGGCGCCTAATCCGCGAAGATGGCACCCCCATGCCGCCTGAGGAATATGTCAGCGTCCAGGCGCTTAAAGAAAAACACCTGGTGGAGAATGTGCGCATGGGCATTCTCAAACCCGATGAGACGGTTACCTGGCTGAATGTCACCGCCGCCCCGTTGCCGATGCCGGGCTATGGGGTGGTAATCACCTATGGCGATATCACCGCCCAATTGCGGGCCGAGCAGGCTTTGCACGAGAACAACCAGTTCATCACCTCGTTGCTGCGCGCCATCCCGGTGGCAGTTTTCTTCAAAGACTGGGAAGGTCGCTACCTGGGCTGTAACGATGTCTTTTCAGAAATCATGGGTGTTTCGGCAGAAACGATCCGGGGAAAAACCGTCTACGAATTGTGGCCTGGGGAACTGGCTCGGACCTACCACGAAAAAGACCTGGAATTGATGCGTAACCGCCAGCACCAGACCTACGAATTTCAGGTGAAGGACAAGGACGGCCAGATCAGGCCGGTGATCTTTGCCAAAGATGTTTTCCTCGATGCCAGCGGCCAGCCAGCGGGTATGGTAGGCGCCTTTATTGATATCACCGAGCGCAAGCACATGGAGAACCAAATGCGCGTCAAGGAATGGGCGATCTCGGATTCGATCAACGCCATTGCTCTGGCTGACCTGGGCGGGAACCTGACTTTCGCCAATCCCGCCTTCCTGTCTTTGTGGGGCTATCCCTCTGACGCCGAGGTGCTGGGGAAGGGTTCGGTCGAGTTCTGGCAATCGCGCGAGGAGGCTGCCGATGTGATGACCACCCTGCGACAAGAGGGGCACTGGCGCGGGGAACTGCTGGGAAAACGCCGGGATGGCTCCCGCTTTATCGCCGAAGTGTCGGCCAGCCTGGTCTTGGATGAATCCAAGCGGCCCCTATCCCTTTTGGGGGTGTTCGAAGATATCACCGGGCGCAAACAGGCTGAAGCGGAACTGCACCGCAGCCTGGATCGCAATCGCGCCATGTTGACCGCGCAGCCAGATCTTTTATTTGTGATTGATTCAAACCTGGTATTCCTGGAGGCCTTTGCCAACGACCCGACTCGCCTGCTGCTTCCCCCCGAACAAGTGATCGGCCGCCCTGTTTCCGAGCTCTTGCCCCCGTACCTGGCCGACCTGACAGCAGAGAAAGTCCGCCTCACCCTGCAAACCGGCCAAATGCAAATTTACGATTACCCGCTTGCACTTGGCGGCGAAGAATTGTTTTTCGAAGCCCGCATGACGCCGCTCAATCCAGAGTCCGTCCTGGTGCTGATCCGGGATATGACCGAAATGCACCGCGCCGAGCAAGCCCTGCGGGAGAGCGAACAGCGCTACCGGTCGCTCTTTATGACCGAGCAACGGCAAGCCCAGGAATTGGAACTGTTGCACCGGGCGCGCACCGCCATTGCGAGCCAGATGGATCTATCAGACATCTTTCGGACGACGGTCGAAGCCATCGGTCACACCTTCGGTTACACACTGGTCAGCCTCTACTTGCTCGAGGGTAGTCTGGAGGCTGGAACAGGCATACTGACGCTTCAACATGCCATAGGATACGACCGGATCATCTCACAAATCCCGACATTGAAAGGAATCAGTGGCCGCGTCACCCGCAACGGGCAGCCAGTGTTGATCCAGGATGTGCGTGCTGATCCCGATTTTCTGGAGGCTGTCGCTGGAATTGTCTCTGAGATATGCATCCCGCTGATTGACCAAGGACGCGTCGTCGGCACATTGAACATCGAAAGCCAGCAAGAGTTAACAGAGGGTGACCTGCGACTGATGGTGGCGCTCACCGAGCATGTGAACATTGCCATTGGGAGAGCGCGGCTTTACGAGGCCTCTCGCGAGAGCGAAAGGAAATACCGGCGGTTGTCCTCACTCCTGCGGCTGATGGCCGACACCATGCCCGATATGCTCTGGGCCAAAAACACCAACAAAGAATTCATTTTTGTGAATCAGGCCATTTGCGAGAACCTGTTGATCGCCGCCGATACCGAAGAACCGCTGGGCAAAACGGATATGTTCTTTGCCTCACGCGAACGGCAGGACCACCTGGAAGATCCGCACTGGCATACCTTTGGGGAACTGTGCCAGGATTCGGATACCATCATTCTTGAAGAACTCAAACCCATGCAGTTCGATGAGTTTGGTAATGTCAAAGGGAAATTTTTATACCTGGATGTGCATAAAGCCCCCATGTATGATGAAGATGGACAACTGATTGGTATCGTTGGTTCAGCCAGGGACGTGACCGCTCGTAAACAGGCCGAAACGGCGCTGCGAGGGAGCGAATCCCGCTACCGGGCCCTGTTTGAGCAGTCCAATGACGCAATTTTCCTGGAGGATCCAGAAACTGACCGGATCATTGACGCAAATCGACGCGCGGCTGAACTGATGGGTTACTCACGAGAGCAATTGCTCGAGATGCAGGTTTCAAACTTGCAGGCGCCCGAAGTGCGCAGGAATGTGTCCGGTGTCCTCCGGGAGGAGATCAGTCAGTATGGCAACCGCACTTTCGAGGGCATGAATCTGCACGCCGATGGACATCGGATCCCCGTCGAGATTACCAACACCTGGCTGACCGACCAGGGCACGGCGTTGATCCTGTCTATCATGCGCGACATCACCGAACGAAAGCGGGTGGAGGAGGTGAAGAAACTGAACGCGGAGCGTCTGGAGGCGCTGGTGGCGCTGAACAATATGACCGGTGCCAACGAAAGCGAACTCACCCATTTCGCCATGGAAACGGCGGTGCGTCTTACCGGCAGCACGATCGGCTATATCGCCTTTATGAACGAAGACGAGACTGCTCTGAGCATGTATGCCTGGTCCACGCAGGCGATGCGCGAATGTGCGATCGTGGACAGACCCATCGTGTATCCCGTTGCCTCGACCGGGCTGTGGGGAGAGGCTGTCCGCCAGCGCAAGGCAATCATCACGAACGACTATGCGGCGCCCAATCCCAGGAAGAAGGGCATGCCGGATGGTCATGTACACGTCACGCGACACATGAACGCCCCCACCTTCGACGGCAGCCGGATTGTCATCTTGGCGGGCGTGGGCAACAAGCCGACCGACTACGGCGATGACGATGTGCGCCAACTCTCGCTGCTCATGTCGGGACTATGGTCCATCGTTCGCCGTAAGCGGGCGGAGGAAGAACTGCGTCATCGGTTTAGCGAATTGGAGGCGGTAAACCATGTTTCCACGGCGCTGCGCACGGCGCAAACATCGGATGAAATGCTATCGCGCCTAATGGATGAAACGCTTAAGGCACTCGAAAGCAAAGTTGGCGGTATCCTGCTATACCAACCGGAAGATGAGGAACTTCACAATGTTGTTATGCGCGGCTGGTTCGAGGAATTAAAGGGGATATCGCATAAACTTGGGCAGGGTATCGCGGGGACCGTCTTTGCAAGCGGACAAGCGTACATCTCGCATGAATTCGCCAGCGACCCGCTTGTCCACCCAGCCTCGGTCGATAGAATTCCAAAGGGGTGGGGCGGAATTTGCGTTCCCATCCGCACCGCGGACGAGGTCGCAGGTGTTATGTTCGTTTCCATGTTGTTACCGTGTGAAATTACGTCAGATCAAGCCAAACTCCTGACCACATTGGCTGAGATGGCGGGCACCGCCCTGCATCGCTTGCGCTTGCATGAACAGACGCATATGGCTGCAGCGGAACTAGCGCTGGCATATGACACAACGCTGGAGGGTTGGGCCGGCGCGCTGGAACTGCGCGACCAGGAAACGGTGGGCCACACACGCCGAGTGGTGGAAGGGACCATCGAACTGGCGCGCATGATGGAGGTGAGCGAGGCTGAGTTGGAGAACATCCGCCGCGGCGCGCTCCTGCACGATATTGGCAAGATGGGCATTCCCGATTCGGTATTACTCAAACCCGGCACATTGGACGAACGCGAATGGGAGATCATGCGGCGGCATCCAGAGTATGCCTTCAATCTGCTGAAGCAGATTGAATATCTGTATTCGGCTCTCAACATTCCATACTGTCACCATGAGAAGTGGGATGGGAGCGGGTATCCGCGAGGGTTGAAAGGAGATGAGATTCCGCTGGAGGCACGGATCTTTGCGGTCGTGGATGTATGGGATGCGTTGACGAACAACCGTCCGTATCGCCCCGCGTGGTCGAATGACAAGGCGCTGGAATACATACGCCAGCAAAGCGGAAAGCACTTTGACCCCAATATAGCAAATCATTTCCTAGATATGATTTTGGGAGGTGGTTAGGTGTTCTTTCTCAGAGTATGCAAGTGGTTTCGACTGGGCTTCCCCTTCAGGAACGATGCGACAAGCTCAGCCACTAGCCCAACCCATCAACTTCGGGTTTGGGGAGGGGGCCCGCTTCGACACTCCCTGCAGTTGCAACGCAATGCTTTGGGTGCCCCGGAAGATCAACTGGTTCACATTCAGCGCGGGTAGGGCTTTCAATTCACGGTAGACCAGAGTCCATACAGTGGAGGCAAAGACCACCTGCCAGCCTTGCAGGAACAGCGCGACTACCTTGGCGAGCATACCTACCAACGCCTCGACAAGCCTCGCGGCGAATACTTCCACACCAACCGGACGGTTCACGGCGGGGATGTCACTTCGACGGTTTGGAAGAAAGGCTATTCCTGTTCGCGACATTCGGATTGCCGAGATAAGAAAGTTCTGCAAGTTACAGGATGAAGGTCAACGCCTGATGCGGGAAACGATGCTCCGGAACCCCGTTCGCTTGCGATACGGGAGATACTCAAGGATCTCCCCGACCGGCGACTTCTCGGCGTCCTCCGGCATGAAGATCCTTGCGGCCAGGTTGATCCCATCCGGCATCGCAATCTAGGTGTTCTCGATCGTCCTGATCTTGCGCACGGGAGGTGGCGCCCAAACCTTAGTGTTCAACCACGCCGATCGGTACCAGCCTCCGACTAATTTTACGAAGTTACTGAAGATAAGTTTGCATATAACCTTATGTCTTTTGAGGCTCTTCGGAAATTGTTACTGTCAGCGTACGCGGTTGTAATCCATACCGTAATAGTCTGGCCAACTTTGATTTATTATTTCTTTCCAACCGATGTAACATTATGCCAATAATTGGATAGAACATTTTGGCTTCCACGGTTTGACGTGGAACGCTAAACCTTTGTTGACATTTCAAATACTTCACTGATCTCTTTCAGTACACGCTCACGCTCCTTTTTGTCGTTTCCCTGGATAGCAGTGATGACACACGAATTCAGGTGATCCTCCAAAATGCGCGAGCTGACCTTGTTCAAGGCAGCTTCAATGGCCTGTATCTGGCGGATGACGTCAATACAATAGGCATCCGCCTCCACCATGCGGGTTACGCCGCGCAGGTGTCCTTCAATTGTTTTTAATCTTCGCAAAACACTGTCGTTTTCCATGACATCCTCTTACTTCAGATACAGATTTATATTCTTTTGGGTGTATTTCAAATGAGTTGAAGGATTGTGCTCGGGGAGATCATATTCGTTGCAAATGAGCCCTTCGGACTCACCCGTACCGCGTACGTCGACCCGCACATAGGCAAATCCTCTCGGCACGAGCCATGCCGCGGTACGATCGTCACGGGAATGAAAGCCGGTTCGCTTGCGATAGGGGAGGTACTCGAGAACTGCACCGACTGGAGCCTGTTCCGCATCTTCGGGCAGGAAGAGCCTTGCCGCGAGCTTTACGCCATCTGGCATAGC
>CAILWD010000156.1 GCA_903837815.1 uncultured Chloroflexota bacterium
AGAGTTCAAAGCCGTTTTCCACGGGAGCATATTCAGCCCAGTAGGTCATGTTGCCGACTTGCAGATGTCCAACGAAATGGCCTGAGTTGGGGTTTAATATTTTTTTGCCGCTGGCTTCGCAATGCTCGATGACCGCTTCGATGTCGGTCTCCAGAATCATCTCGTTGCTAATCTTTTGCCTGACTTCGGGCGCAGCAATCAACTTGAAGGGTTTCTTTTCTTCCATTTGAATTTCATCCTTCCAAAACTCACTCAACGCCTGTTGTTTGAGCGCAGCGCGATTCTCTCTGCGCTGAGTCCAGGTGGGCGGTTTGCGGTTCGAGCCGTGCAAGCCAAACACGATGTCCAGCAGGTGATAGACGGGCTTTTGGGCTGAAGCAAAATTATCACGGCAGTTGACGCAATAGGCGACGTAGGGATTTTCGTTCTGCGTAATCCGCGCCGAAATCACCTCGCGGGCATAGCGCGGGTTAGTGGTGGAGACTTGTCCGCCCCAACTACAACACGCGGCAAGTTTCCCTTCGAGCGGAAGCGGCTCGTGGACAAATCCCGCCTGCGCGACAATCTGGCGGACGGCTTGTTGTAACCCAGGCTCGTGCCTGCTGGCACATGGGTCAAAGACCGAGATAATTTCCCCATCTCCAACCTTGGACGGAGAAGCGCCCCAGTCTTGAATCAAAATGTAGAGGAAGACCCGCTCGATTTCGGGCAGGTAACGCTCGAACATCTGGTTGCACGTTGGGCAGGCGAGGACGGCGGCGGGCTTGCCGAGGGCAATCCACTGCTCGAGGATTTTGGCGATGACCTCGCCGTGAAGTTTTTGGTCGCCCGCCCATTCGGCAGGAGCGCCGCAGCAGTTAAGGAAGAGCGCCGTGTCGGGCTGATGCGACAAGAGCCAGCGGTAACTTTCGGTCACATATTGCGGGTCGGATGCTCCAAGCTGGCAGCCAGGGAAAAACATGTATTTGCTCTGGCTGTATCCGTTGGGGACGCGCGCCAGATGTGCGGATTCGCTGTTGGTGAATTCCATGTCCCGCAGCCAAAAGTCGTGGAACGCCCAGGGCATGGCTCCCTTTTCACGCATGATGCGGTGGTTCTGGAGCAGGAGGTCGCCTACATCAATTCCAACAGGACAGACCTCGCCGCACAAGCCGCATTGGTTGCACGTAGAGATGAGACGCGTTGCAAGCGTGCCGTTGCCATCCAGCGTGCCGGGATGAATGGTGACCTCGACCTCTTCTGCTATTCGTTTTGGAAATTTTTTGAAATACCGTATGAGGTCGGAATAGCGGATACAAGCGTCACAGGAGCAACGCAAGCAGCGCTTTGCTTCAAGAATGGCTTCGTCTTGCGTGAAGGCGATTCCGTCTTGAGGTAAAACAGGTTCAGTAACGGTAATCAACTTTGGGTCGAGAGCCAGTTTGGTGCTGACCGTTTCAATCGGCTGGTTCATGCTGCCGACTTTGATGTAGCGTTCCATTGCGGCGGTGACGTTGAGTCCGTCTGCGATGGCGGTCATGCTGGTTCCGCCTACGAGTGAGCCGCCGAGGAAGACGCCCGCCCTGTTCGAGGCGAAGGCTCCACCTGGGTCGCTGACCAACCCGAAGTCCGCCCCGCCCGTTCCCGTGGCGACGTAAATCGCGTCGAAGCTCAAGTCATTGAGACTTGTAATTTCCGTGTTCAGATGCAGTTCGTATTTTTCATACATGAACTGCCGTTCGAATTCCTTCAAAAATATTTCGGGCGACAGAACATTCCAGAGATGTCCGCCGATACGGTCGGAACGCTCGAAGACGGTGACAGCATATTTTTTGGATGAAAAGCGCAGGGCGCAGGCAAGTCCGCTGGGACCTGCGCCGATGATGGCGACTTTTTTATTTTTGGTCGGGACGTTGTAGTTGTTGGGATTTGGGTTGCGGGCGTATTTCAGCGCGGCGGCTTCGAGGAGCCGCATGGAAATTGCGCCATCCGTTTCGCCTCGCGGACAGACCGCCTTACACGGTTCATCGCACAGGGCAGAGACGATGGCGGGGAATCCCACGGTGTTCAGGTAAAGCCGATACGCCGCGTTGAACGCGCCGCGCTGCATTTTCTCGTTGAAGTCGCGCACGTCCAAATGAAACGGACATGCCGCCGTGCAAAAGGCTGGCTCGTGTTGAAGACAGTCTTTGATATTTCCTTTTGCTTTTTCCAAAGTCAACTCACTGTTTCAAAAATATCGTGTCACTCTGAGGGATCGTTCTTTGCGACCGAAGAGTCTCGCAATTGGGTAGTAGAGATCCTTCCCTGCGCTCAGGATGACACTATTCCAAGTACGTAGGTCACGCTTGAAGCGTGACCTACGTTTTCATTCGCAAACTTTCTAGAAGAATCTCTCCGCATCTGCGCCGCCGAGCGGGATGAACAAGTCATCGCCGCCGAACGCGACAGGATTCGCCTTGATATTCTCCAATTCGTCATACAGGTCGGAGCCAAGGAAGTACTTATTGGGTGGCAGGACTTTTCCGCCTTTTGCGAGAGTCTCCAAGCCAGCCTTGACCTTTTCCTTGGTGGCGGGCATTTCGTAGACGCGGACACCACAGGCGTTGTTGATGGCATTCAACACCGCCACATGCCCCGAAGACTGGAATGCCTCGGACGCACCAGAGGAGCCGAACGGTCCAGCCACATCGGGGTTTTCAAGATGGATAACGGTGATGTCGTCTGGAATATCCTTGATGTAAGGCACGCCGCTGTTCGCTATGTTAGTGTTCTTCGTAACATCATCAT
>CAILWD010000157.1 GCA_903837815.1 uncultured Chloroflexota bacterium
AACAGGTAAACACGTATCTACTTGTGTACCTGTTTACTTGTGTACCCGCTCAGTCCCTCAATGCCCTTCCCGTCAAATGTAAAAATACCGCTTCGAGATTCGGCTCGCGGATGTCCACCGAGGTGATGCGGGCGGAAAGTTGCGACGCAGATTCAAACAGATGCGGCAGGACGAGGTTGCTATCGTTGACCAACACAGTCACCACCCCATCCTCCGCCGAAACCTGCGACACACCTTCGATTTTCTGCCAGTCTGCAATCACTTCTTCGACGCGGGCATTCAGGGTCAGGTCGATGCGGGTTTGCTGTCCAACCAGTTTGACCAGTTCTTCGTTCGTGCCGCAGGCAATCAGTTTGCCGTGATCCATGATACCGATGTGATCGGAGAGTTCGTCCGCCTCCTCCATGTAATGTGTGGTGTAAAGCACGGTCATGCCTTCGTCCTTCAACCTGACCACGCTGTCGAGGATGTTGCGCCGCGATTGCGGGTCGATGCCGACGGTTGGCTCGTCCATGTAAATGACTTTGGGTTTGTGCAAAAGCGCCACGCCGATGTTGACGCGCCGCTTCATCCCGCCCGAATATTTGCCAACCCGCTCACCCGCCCTGTCCCGCAGACCGATGACATCCAGCACCTCATCCACCCGCGCCTTGAGTTTGGAACCGCGCAGGTTGTACATTTTGCCCCAGAAGGTCAGGTTCTCACGGGCGGTCAGGTCTTCGTACAGGGCAATCTCCTGCGGCACCACGCCCAGCACCGACTTGACCCCGTTTTGCTCCGAGCGGATGGAATACCCCATGATGCGGGCGTCGCCGCCATTGGGGCGTAGTAAACACGAAAGCATGGAAATGGTCGTCGTCTTGCCCGCCCCATTGGGACCGAGCAGGCTGAAAATTTCACCCTGACAAACCTGGAAACTCACGCCCTGAACAGCATGATTCTCCCCGAAGGATTTGCGCAGGTCGATAACTTCGATGGCTGGTATGTCACTCATCTGAAAATCTCACTTTATGTGCGGCGTTTTCATCATATTATACGCAATCATCCCACCAGCGTTTCCCCGTCAAGTGGATAGGATTTCATAACCCTCCTGTTTTTCGAGTGGCTGTCATCTGTGCGATGACAGCCACTTGCATTTCGATTACTTTGAAGTAAAAATGAATTCGATTCAGGCGGCGGCTGATTCAGTTTCTTCCTGTTGCAGTTTTTGCTGAATGCTCTTCATCAAGGCTTCGCGGTGTTTGAGCATCTCGCGGTATTCGCGGCGGTGTGTATCCGAGATTTCCATCCGCAGTTCGGCAATGTCGGTTTCGAGAATATCGAACAAGACTTCGCGTTCTTCCTCTGTGAACGTCAGTTGAATCATGGGGCATCTCCTTTCCTTGTCGATCACGGTGAAAAGGGACTCAACCTGGTCACTTTCATTGTATAACAAATAAGTGGAAATGGAACAACGACTTGAAGTTTATCTCACCTCACCGACTACTTCCCCTTCAACCTTGTCTGCCCAGGGATAGATCTCCGTGCCTTTGGCGGCTTCGCGGATCGCGGGATCGTCGGAGTAGTGCCCGCGCTTTTCGGGGGGAAGCAACTCGGCAATGTGACGCATGATCTCGTGCCCGATCTCATCCAGTTGTTTGCGCCGCTCGCGTCCGTGACCCGAAGCCTTGAACGGACCAAACGGCTTGCCGATATTAATTTGGATTTTGGCGCGGCGTCCGTGCGAAAGGGAGGGAAAGACTTCGTACATGCTGA
>CAILWD010000158.1 GCA_903837815.1 uncultured Chloroflexota bacterium
AGCCGTCGTTGTCGATGAGTTCCACGTCTTCTTCGATGAGGGCTTCGGCGAGTTCTTTGGGATTTCCAATCGTGGCGGATGCAAGAATAAACTGCGGATGTGCGCCATGAAAATTTGCCACCCGTTTGAGTCTGCGAATCACGTTGGCGACATGCGAGCCAAAGACTCCGCGATAGGTGTGGGCTTCGTCGATGACGATGAATTTCAGGTTGGAGAAAAAGTCGGCCCAGTTGGTGTGATGCGGCAGGATGCCCATGTGCAGCATGTCGGGGTTGGTCAAAACAATGCGGGCATTTTTGCGAATGGCGGGGCGATGGGATTGGGGCGTGTCGCCATCATAAATGGAGGTTGGAAGGTTAGCAGGTTGGAAGGTTTGAACATTCAAACCTTCCAACGTGGATAACTGATCCTGGGCAAGGGCTTTGGTTGGAAAGAGATACAAAGCGCGGGCTTTGGGGTTTTCGAGCAATGCCGCGAGAACGGGCAGGTTGTAGGCGAGAGTCTTTCCGCTGGCTGTGCTGGTGGCAAGGATGATATTTTTGCGGGCGCGGGCAAAAGTCCATGCCGAGAGTTGATGCGAGTAGAGCGACGAAATCCCACGGGCAGATAAAACTTCCCGAAGCGGAATCAGCAGGTCGGGCGGGAAGGGGGCGGTCTGCGCGGCGCGGGATGGAGTCGTCTTCCACGCGGAAAAATTCGGCGCGGTCTGCTCATCCCGTTTCCAGAAGTCGAGTAGAGTTCGAAGCATGGACATGGATTCTACATGAAAAAGGCCCTCGTCGCAGTTCTCTGCAATGAGGG
Organism: uncultured Chloroflexota bacterium; assembly: GCA_903837815.1. Taxonomy (GTDB): domain Bacteria; phylum Chloroflexota; class Anaerolineae; order Anaerolineales; family Villigracilaceae; genus Villigracilis. The sequence goes on from CAILWD010000158.1 coordinate 802, forward strand.
CCAATGGTGGGCTTATTACGAGGCGGCGGTTACAATTTGAGAAGCCACTGCTCGAACAGGGGAGTGAATAAAATCATCTCGCTGCCGTAGGGTTTTAGCAGGCCTTTTGCAGCCAGCAGTTTTCCCGTATCCTGAGACATGGCGCTTTTGTTTCCGCGCGCAAATTCACGCAAGCCGCTTCTTTCATCTTCAAACAGCCCTTCCCATAGCTTGCGGAATTCCTCGCGCACTGGCTCTTGCGTGGCAAACCACTGGATGTTTTCCATTTGCGCCACTGCGCCGGGTTGATTTCTGAAAATGGCAAACAGCGCCTGAATCAAACCGGGGTGCCCGCCGCTGGTGATGCAAATCCATTCGCGTTTCTTTTGCGAAAGTTCATGTTCGTGGCGGTTTTCCAACTGACGGATGATGTACAGAGTGTCTTGCAGTGAATATAGCCCAATGCCAACCATGTTGCGCGAAATGAGTTCGTAAAACGATTCGTTTTCCTTTGGGTTGCGAAGCCTGTCAGGAAGATTGCGCAGGAACAGGGCATAGAAAACGCGGTACTTGTTCGCGTCGCGGATGCCTCGCAATTGGGCGAAGAGTTCGCGCGGCATGCCTCTGTACGTATCATCGAACTCATCGAAGAGGAAGCAAATCTTGATGCCGTAGGACTGGTAGAGATAATCCACCGCCATCTCCAGAAAACGATGCGCCTTGAGGGCGTTTCCGCTCTGAATGACGTCTGCGTCGAGGGATGCCAGCCGTTCCTTCATTTCGTCGTTCTCATCGCTCGACTCGTTTTTGTTGCAAGTCAACAGGAGTGTGTGAAGGAGGAGCTCGAAGAAGTGGAAACTCCAGTCGCTTTGGGAGTGCAGGCGGTTCATGTCCACCCGCGCCAGCCAGGTTTTTGAGGCAGCCTCTTCGCCCAGGTAATGGCTCTTAACCCGCTGATGGTCTGGTCTGGCTCCCAGGCGTATGGCATCGGGGTCGTCGCCCATCAGGAAATCCATCAGGCGGGTTTTGCCAACGCTCGGCGCGCCGACGACGAAAAACGAATCACCGCTCTTGATGTGAATGAAAAATTTTTTCAAGACTTCTTCGCGGAATTGAATTGGGGTTGTTTCGTCCATGCGGTTCTCCCTTGCTCAGGAAAATTTTGTCCACTCCTGGGGAGGCCAGGGCTCTTCCCAGAAAGCGAGGCGGTGACAGAGAATACTGGCGAGCATCCATGCCCGCAGTTCCTTTATTTCCTTTTTTTGCTTCTGTTCCTGTGATGTGATTGTAGCACGAAAGATGGTGTTAAAGTACAGCCCCATCAGGTATTGGCGGAAGTCGGCGATGCCGGTACATTGCACGGCCAGCCCGCGAATCAACAGGATGACCTCGAACAGTTTGCGCGTTTCCTCATCGTCCAAAATCGGGCTGGTGAGCAGGGGATCGTCGATGGCGCGCGCGCCCGCAATAGTCACGCAGAAATGATAGAAGGCGGGGAAGACATCTCTTGCACAGGCAATGCGGTTGATGATATCCGACTCCAATTCGATAAAATCCTGCAAGATGTGACCTTTTCCTGTGCGCTCGAAGTCTACAACCCAACAATAGCGGGTATCGTCCATCAGAAGGTTGTCGGCATGTAAATCGCCATGCGTGACTGCAATTTTTGTTTCTGAAACCCTGCTTGGGTCCTGTTCACCGCCTTTGCTATCGACGATGGTTTTCAGCCAGTTCAGGGGGCTCTGCCTTTCTGCCAGTTTCCAAAAGCGGGGAGACATGATGTCTGAAGCGTTGGGCATGGTGGCCTGGCAGGCTCGATCAACCCAGTCACAATCCCAAACACGGCAATAAAGTTCGAAGAGGGAAATATTCGCGGCATCGGTTGCCCGCTTGTAGTGGTCAGACCAGGTCCTCAGGAAGAACTTTTCGAGACTTTCCCTGATTTGTTCGATGGGCTGGGAAACAATAAACCCCGAAAACGTCCCTGCGAGCGTGTCCACATAAGACAGCCTGACCCCGCCAATGTCCCAAAGTTCGACATGTTCGATAAAAATGGTGTTGTGCTTTCCCACCAGCCTGCCTTTGATGTGTTCCTCAAAATTTCCAACCTCTTTTCTGATCTTCTCGACGCGGGCGATCTTGACGATGACCGGCTGAAGTTCGTCTTCATGCGCCAGGAGGACAACCGACCTGGGGCGCGGCACGGTGGAAAAATCGGAGGATACGATGGTTGCGCTTGTCCTTTCCAGCCGCAGGTTTTTGGCCCTGGGAAACAGGCGGACCAACACGTCGAGAATCTGGTCATGCGCCTCGATGGGAATTTGCTTTGCCGGATCAAAGAGAGTCCGCGCGATCAGGTCTAGAATTTCCGGTGGCTCGATACTGGCGGCGCTTCGGACAGCGCAAATTTCACCCGCCAAAGCATCCAACTTGGACTTAAGTTTATCGGGATCATCGCTCTTTTCGAAAAAATCAACCGCCCCGCCATTCTTGACGATTTTGACGGCCAGTTCCAGCGTGCCAAAGCCGCTCACGATGATTGTTTTTGCGGGATTGATATCCTTGATTAAATCCAGCCCGCTCATATCCTCCTCGTCAAAATTATCGACCAGCCTCATATCCACCAAAGCCATTTGACAGCGGGAATCTCTTGCTTTTTTTCTGGCGTCTTCCAACAAGTCGTTGCCAATTCCTTTCGCAATGACGGGGAAATATCCCCAAAGCAGAATGAGTTCCCGATACAGTTCGACAATTGAGTCTTCGTTGTCGACAATCAGCACCCTTGGACGAGTTGTTTTTTGATCATTCAACATGGTTTAAAGCTCCCGTTTTTCTTTGTATCAGGTGTTTGATCGTAACAGGCAATTTGATCGAAAAAGCGGCTCCTGCGCCCGGCTCGGCTGAAAGAAGGGTGATCTTTCCACCTATATCCTCCACCAATTGACGCGCGATCAAAAGCCCGTACCCGCCAGAAGTTGTTTTTGTGGAAGTTCTCCGCTGGAAAATGGCAGCCCGAATTTCATCTTTGATGCCGGGGCCATAGTCTTGAAAAACAATTTCAACCCTGTAATCCAGCAAATACCGTGTTGAAACGGAAATCTTTTTTTCGGTCATGTCCTGCATGGCTCTTGCCGAGTTGCGCACCAAGTGCCGCAGCACATGCTGAAACTCATTTGGGTTGACCTTGATGTGGGCGCCGGGCGTCTTCAGATTCAAATCGAGCCTGACGTTTCGCTGCTGGGCAATGGATTCGATCATGCCTTGCAACGATTTATCCAGCGGAATTTCCCTTTTTGCCTGCTCGCTCCACGGACCAACGCTCGAAAGTTTTTTCGCGCCCTGATCGATTTCATCGGCAAAGTGTTTGATCCTGGGGTCATCGCTTGTCTGTTTGAGCAGGTAGGCATTGCCGCGGATTTTTCCCACCTCGCTGTTGACGTCATGGGCGATATCCGATGCCCAGGCGGTCATACTTGCCACCATTGATTTGAACGCCAGGTCGTCGCTCTGTTGGGCTCTTTCGATTGCCTGTTCCAATTGATGGGCGGCGATCCGGATGAATTCGAGGTCGTCATCTCCAAAGGTTTGAGTCTGGCGCTCAAGGGCGAGAACGCCAAGCAGGCTGCCATGCCTATCTACAAGGCTGATGCAGACCTCTGCGATTGTTTTGGGGTTGAGGGGCAGATAGTCGGGGTCGGCCTTCACATTGCGAACAGAAAACAACTTAGACTTGTGAGTCTGCTGAGTGGTTCTTGCCGCCTTGCATGCGATCGACCCGCTTCTTTCGACTTGCAGGGGAAACGAGCGCATATCCTGCAACTCAGGATTCATAATTTCATAATAGCGGAGGGTGTGCGGCGCGAATTTAAGAGCATTTTCGTTCTCGTCGTACAACAGGACGCATAACGATGTATCGCGGAAACTGATCTTTAACTCTGTCAGAATTTTCGTCATCACCTCTTCGATATTCAATTCTGTGCCAACCGTTTCAGAGATGCGCAATGCGGTCTTCAGCAGAGCCCGGTGATGACGCTCATCCAAACGGCGGGCGTTGGAAATGGCAACCGCCGCCAGGCTGGCAAAGGAATGCGCGTGGCGGATTTCAAGCTCGGAAAATTTATGGGGTTCGAAATAATCGAGATAAAAAATCCCCAGCGGTTCCCGCGAATCCGGTTCGTGAATCGCAATACCGATCAGGGCTTTAATGCCTTCGCGTTGGATAAAATGATGTTCAGACAGGGGGTATTCCCCCACCAGCGGGTTTTCTTCATCAAGATTGTTCACGGTCAAATTGCCGTTTTGCAGGATGTGCATGGAAACACCCCCGACATCCGGTTGTTCGCGGGTCACGTCGGCATGGCTCTTTAATTCTCCGCTATAGCCGATGGTTTCAAATTCGAATCTATAGGATGGGGAAATGATATTCTTGGGGAATGGATAAATACTCGCCCAATCTGCCTGGCTGAAGGTGCGCGCCGTTTTGCAGATCAAACCGAGCGTTTCAGGCAGGGGGGTAAAATTTGCTCCGCCGAGAATCTTGTAATTGGCATCCAGCAGTTCCTCGCTTCGCGCGCGCTGGCGCAACGTTTCCCACACTACTCCGGCATTGGAGAGGAGGGTTTGCAGGTTTTCAAGCGCAATTTTATTGAGCGGCTTGCGGTTGTGCTTGTTGTCCACCAGTACACATCCCTGCAGGGTACTCCCCACCTGAACGGGCAGCACGGCGGCCTCTGAAGGGGAAAATGCCTTCATAAAGGAATTCGGCAGATGGCTCACGACCTCCCTTTCCGTCAGGATGACTGTCTGCCCACTCCGCAGGGAATTCCACACTTCCGCGTGTAATTCTTCGGGGAAAATTTCCATGCCCAGGACCAAATCGTTCAGGGGGGTCAGGCAGATGCGCTTTGCAAATACGTCTGCCAGAAAAGAGTCGAGGGTAATGCCGCTGGCGTTCTCCCAGTCGCAGAACGCTTCATGACTGTCGTTGGTTCCAACCGCCGCCCATCCGCGAAAGGCGCTGGAATTATCCTCCCTCAGGAAAAGCCAGGCGCGGTTGAACTTCAAGCCAAAATTGGCTGTCGCAATGGTAAGAACAGTGTGCCAAAAATATTCCTTGCTGTGATTGCCGATGCGCAACATCTCGACGCTGGCGCGCTGGAGGAGTTCCATCTCATCTCCTGTGCGTTTTTGCTCATTGTAAAGTCTGGAGTGTTCCAGCACAACTGACACTTGCCGCGCAAGAAAATCGAGCAGCGCATGGTGGTCGGGAGTGAGATATTTTTTGGTTTTTCCAAAGTCAAGGAGCAGAAAGCCCGCCAGTTCCTCTCCGCTCCAAAGAGGCAGGAGCCATAATCCTCCGCGTGGGTATGGACAGCCAATGGACTCGATTTCCGCCTTGAATCCGTCTCTTGTTTCGTTTTCGTGAAAAAACACCATGTTGCGCGAGTTAAGCGAATGCCACAGAAACCTTTTTTCATGCAGGTTGAATTTTGTGCGGTGAAATGCGGGAAGACATTGCTCGCCCTCGCAGGCAACCCCGACCATGATCTTCTGATGCGCTTGACGCCCCTGCTTCGGCGCCCAAAAAAGATGCGCGCGCTCGAAACCAAGTCGAATGCAGTGTCCGACGACCACTCTGGCCACTTCGTCGAAACTCTCGCGCTGCAAGGCGGTTTCCATCATTTCGCTGAATACTTTGCGCCAGCGGCTTTCGATTTCTGCCCTGCGTTCCTGCAGAGCAGAGTTCAGGACAAAGAGCATTTCTTTCTCGTCGGCGGGCTTGGTCAGATAACGATATGCGCCAGCCTCATACGCGCGCCTGCCAATTTCAGAGTCGGCGTTTCCGGTCAGCATGACGGCGTAGGAGTCGCGGCTGATGTAGCGGAGTTGTTTTAGTACTTCAATACCGTCCATGCCCGGCCCGAGTCTTTGGTCGACGATAAAGACCGTGTAGGGCTGTCCGTTTTCGATGGCTGCCCTCGCGTAATCTGCCGCCATGTCGGGGTTGGTTGCAATTTCAGCAATAAAACGATTCTCCTCGAAGCCGTCTACAACCAGTTTCAAGGATTCTGCGTCGCGTATTTCATCATCGAGAATGAGAATCCTGCACATTGATATCTCTCACAAGTGAACTGGAAATTCCAAAACAAAGGTTGTCCCGCTCATTATATGGCTTTTGGAGATGTAAATTTCTCCGCCCAGTTCCCGCATCAGATTGCGGGAGATGTATAACCCGATGCCATTTCCTTCGCGGCGAGTGGAGTACCCGGCATCGAAAACCTTTTCCCACAGTCTGGCATGGATGCCGGGTCCATTGTCCTCAACCAGCAGGCGGCAGCGTTCGCCATCCTGGGTCTTTCCCAAACTTTCCATCTGGATGTTAACCCACCCGCGAATACCGGGGCGAAATTCCACGATTTGCTGAATGGCATTCAGGGTCACATTCAGAATGATTTGCTCCAGGACTGTGGAAGACGCGCGCGCAAGCAACATTCCTTCGGGGCGCACAAAATGGGTAAGGACATTCGACCTTTCGCTGATGTCGCGCAGGAGGAGCAGGGTTTCTTCGACGATCTCATCGACCCGCAGGATTTCATCCCTGCCTTTGGACGTGACCCTGCTGAAAGCCTTGGCGGTGTTGATGATCCTGAGGACATCATCCTGAATCCTGCCGATATGCTCGCCAATGGACGAAGCAGAAGCGGCGGGGTCCTTCTCGAATTGCGCGAGTTTCTTACGCATTGCGACAGATTCATAATACAGTGGGTTGACCAGGTTGTTGAATTCATGCATCATGCCGCTGGCAAGATTGCCGATCAAGGCGGAGCGCTGCATTAGCGCGGAGCGTTCCCTCAGGTCGTTTTGGTCAAGCGCCGCTCCAATTGCCAGCGCCATTCCCTGCGCGTACATTTGACGTTCGCCGCTGAATTGTTTGGCGTGCCGGTCGAGGGCAAAGAGCGCATACCTTATAGCCGTCTGCGCAGGAACGGGAACTCCGATGCAGGAAACCATTGTAGGGCAAAGTTCCAGCAAATATTGAAAGCGTTTTTTGTCACGGTCGGTGATCTCGTTGGCAATCACAAACTCGCGGTCTTCGGCTGCGTCGCGTACGGGGCTGTAGATCAACTGGGCAATGGCGCTCTTATTAAAAACACAGTCGCCAGATCGCTCCACAATGTGGATTCTGCGACGGGTTGGATCGAGGGAGAATAAAATCGTCTGCTCCACTCCCATGTGTTTTTTATACGCCGCCAGCAGTGAGTGAATGGCTTTTTTCGCATCCAACTTTGGGATGTTGGAAAGCGACAGCCTTTCCTCCTGCAAAATTGGCGTGGTTCGTTGGTCCTGTTCATACAGCAGATAGGATGCCAGGTCTTCGGGAAGCAATGGCTTGTATAAAAGCCTGCTCCCGCGCGCCTGTAATTCATCGAGTTCCGCCTTTACTTCGTTAGCGCGCGCCCAATCGGAGGCAAAGACAACCTGCGCCTGTTTGTGGTTTTCCAGGATATGACGCGCAAGGTCGATCCCTTTCATTCCCGGCAGCCCAATGTCGATCAGGGCAATATCGGGAAGCGTCTTTGCGAGGAATTCGATTGCGCTCTCCGCACTATGCACCACATCCACACTTTGTCCCATTTCACTGAACCAGCCGCGCACCGCCTCGGCCTGCGACTCTACATCCTCCACAATTAGGATGTGTCTGCGGGGGATGGGTAGTTCAAAAACATTCTGTATTCTGACAGATGTTTCATGGGGCGCTGACTTATCTTTCCCGGCAGGCAGGTCTTTACCAGGGCGGTTTTCAGAGAGCGCCAGCCCCAGCCCCATCTGCCGCTGTTCGTGATCCACCTCGCGGATTGTTACAAAAACCTTATCGCCATACCAGAATAATTCCAGCACAGGGGTCTGGATGGCGGGCGAAATCTGCGTTTTATGCAATAAGCCGGTGATGCCAGGCGCAATTTCCACGAATGCTCCGTAGTCGAATACCCCCCGTCACCGTACCTTCATAAATCTTGTTCCTGTCGAAGCCTTCAAAAAACTCATCCCACGGATCCTTTTCGACAAGCCGCAGGCTAAACTCGCGGGCTTCCCCTTTTTTAGTGGGGATTGAAAATGCGGCCCCTTCCCATCCAAGCGGATAATTTGTCCTCCACCTTGCCAGTTCCTCTCCATCCCAGGAAATTTCACGCGCACGGATAATGCCGGTCTCGCCGTTTCCAATCGTCACTGAAAGCCCCTGTGGCAGATGTTTTATCACGCGGACGTGAACCAGATCCCTGTTCTTTTTCATGCGCCTGTTTCATCAGCCCGTGGAACGATTTTTTCCGTTGGCCTTTCCTCAAATTTCGCGCCCGGCAATCCTGTTTCGGGGCGATAGGGAAAACGGAAAATGGAAAAAATTTCGTCGGTATCGGCAAGATCATCCATACGGCTGGAACTTTCGACCAGTTCCAACAGGCGAATGCTTTTACCCCACCAATGAGATTCTTCGGTGGTCGAGTACCGCGCCTGATAGCTGGGCAGGGCGAGGTCACTGGAGTCGCGCGTCAATGACGGCCCAATGGCGTGAATCAGGTTTTCCAAACCGGAAGCGGTGACGACATGCACCTGGGCAAGGAAGAATTTTTTCCAAATCGACAGTCGCCGACTTAGGCAGGCTTCGAGCCACGTCGCTCGCTCAGAGCCCGCCCCCTCCTTATGAACAGAAACCTCCTTCCGCACGTCCTCCCAAATGCTCTTTTCCTCCGGATACATGATGACCGGCTTAACCAGGATGTTGAACAATGCGGGCTGGGGCATGGCAGAAAGCGCGCGCCAGATCTGCTCATTGGAGCGGGGAGCAGAACGCCACAACCCGGTCAACCAGGAGATACGGCTTCCCTTGGGAAGGGGGACAATTCCTCGTTGAATTTGCGCCATCCTCACCTTGCCATCGAGCAGTTCTTCCCCTGCGAGAGAATCATGATTCTCCTGTTTGGCGGGAACCAGGATGAAGTCATGAGGAAAAGTGGAGGATACCTGGCGGGCGAAATGATGAGCGTTTTCCAGAGCCTGTTCTCTGCCCTCTGCACAAGATTTGCCAAGCAGAACCATCCTCACCCCGGTATCGGGTGAATACACGCCGCGCAAGACAAGCGTATTATTCTGAGCCACGCCCATCATGAACTCAACTTCATTTATTGACTGAGACTCGATGAAGAGCTTGTAACGATCGAGCGCCTCATCCAACAGCGCCCCGGCGTTGAAACCCCATTTCATTTTCATCCACTCTTCGGGCGGGCGGTGAAAAACCTGAAACGCAAACAGCACATGCCAGCCCATTTCGTCCTGAACTGGCTTGAAAAAAGGCGCGTTCATTTCTTTGACTTCAACAGATCAAGCAGGGTTTGGGTTAATTTCTCCACTTTATCGGCGGATTCGGAAGCGGCTTGCGGCTTTGTTGGGCGGTTATTGTTTGCCGCATTTTCTTTGCCAGCAGCCGAACCCGACTTTGTGCCGACAACAATTTCTTCTTTAAGGGCGGCAACCAGATCCGTCATGGTCGAGATCACGGTTGGATTGGTAGGATATCCGCTCGAAAAGCTGCTGGAAATGGCATCGATCGCCTTAAGGAACTCTTCTTCCCTTCTCTGCATTCGCTTTGCTTTGTCGTCCAATTCGATTTTACGCAGATTCACGTCATGCAAGATGTCCTGCATTTCCTTCTCGTGATGCGCTTCGATCTTCTCTTTTTCGGCTTTATGTTCGGCTTCCAATTTTTCGTTGTCAGCCTTGTGCCTGGCTTTGAGTTTGGCAAGTTCTTGTTGAAGCTCCTCCAACTTCTTTCCGTTTTCAATCAGCCGTTCATCCATTCCCACCCGGCGCCGCATGTCGACAAACTCTTTGTCGCCCATAAATTCCTTGAGCTCAACTCCCAGAATTTTGAGCGCCTTTGCCAGCGGTTCCCTGCGGCTGTGACGCTCGGTAAAAAAAGACAACAACCTGCTGTCGCTGTCCTGCTCAATTGCAGAGTCGGCAATTTCGGTGTGCTTGTGTGTGCGGATGTATTGGGCTACATCTGTTTCGATGTGCTCCATCATCGTGTCCACTGGATTGGTGATGGCAAGCGCGACCACCGGATCATCCACCTGATATCGCACAATGATCTTCAAGGCGAGTTTTTCGCCATCGGTTGTGATCTCAGAGACCGGCGACGAGACTGCGGAGCGTTCCTGCTTGTCGACGTAGAAAACACGATACAACCCGGCTGGGGCTTCGTGCAGCCCGCCTGGCATATTTTCAAGCCTCCCGTTAGGGTGACTCACCACACCGTAGGCATTGTGCGGCAGACTGTGATAGAACCAACTGATTGCCAGCCACCATTCATAGCGCTTCATCCCAACCTTTAGTTCATCCCCTTCAACAGATATCTCCCTGTCGGTAAAAATGACGGTTGGCGCGCCTTCAGCTCGCCCCCTTTCCGCAATGCTGGTGAGAATGACTTCACGCAAAAACTTTCGACACATATTCCCTCCGACCATGAATCAGATTATCGTCTTTGGATGTCTTTCCCGTCGTCCAAGTGGCTTTAAAAACGTCAATTGTGTATATGAAGTTTACAACCTATTTGGAACTTGTGCAAGACTGATTTCCCCAAGCCGACCCCGTCATCAGGCGCGGAAACGCTCCGGGGAAATGATCCAGGAAGAATCCACCCGTGTTTTCCGGTATTTTCGCGCCTTGTCTATGAACCATGAGAGTTTGGCTGAATCCTTCCCCCTCGTACAGCCGTCGATGATGATGAAGGTCAGGAACAGTTCCCAGTCTTTGATCGTGTCCAGCAGGTTTTGAAAACGCTGCCCGTCATAATTCCCGTGCTTTGCATATCCCCGCCACAACTTGTAGTTTTCATCATGAAATTGGATCATGTTGAGCAGGTCGGTATCGTCGATGAATTCGCCCGCGAACTGTTTCGCCAGATAGGCATGGTTTCGAGGATGGGTCGGCGGGACTCCCCTGATGGCTTCTGCCTTGAACAGGTCGTGGACGTGGATCATGAATTTTAATTTCCAGTAATCGTCCTCTGAAATCCCCCTCTCCTTCAGGGTTTCAAGGTTGGCTTCCAGGTCCGCAATGTGAAATTTGATCTTCCCTTCCGGGTGACCATCATCCACGAACTCGAATTCGATGTTCTTCAGGTAACGGGGGTCCGACTTTACCCTTTCCAGGATTTCCTTCATAAGTTTGATTATAAGACAGTTGCCGCGACGTTTGATTTCACTAACATATCATTCTTCTGGCAGAGGTGGAAGAAGGTTTAGAAGATGGACGATTCACCTTTGTGCAGAGAACGAAACGCCCACGCGCCAACCCCAAACGGAACCCAAAAGGTAACAGTGCGATAAGCCAGAGTGATCACCACTGCCTGACTCCAATTCACATTGAGAGAAGTGAGCGCAATGGGCATGAGCCCTTCGACAATGCCAATGCCCGACGGTGTGGGCGACACGATCAGAAAGAGATAGGCAAGCGAAAACCCTGCAATGATGGTTCCTGCCGAAAAAGGGACTTCAAAGGACAGGAAGGAAAAAATCAAAACGACCATCAGCAGGATTTTATCCAGAATCCCCCACAGGATCGGACGGAGCAGGCTGATCGGTTTTTCGGTCAACCCGGCAAACCCTTCGGCGACTTCGTGCGCAAACTCGTGGGCGCGGGCTTCGCTCACGAAGTCAGTTTTTCTGCGCAGAAATCTCGCCGCACGGTTGATGACCCGCGCCGCCTTTGCCAGCAGGTTGCCGAGTTTTTCCTCGGAACGATAACCGAGATACAAAACAAAGGCATAGGAAACGGCAATGGCAAGCAGGATGAGTGAAGCTGTGATCTCGCTTGCATCGAGGTCGTTGCGGCGCACCAGCACAATCAACCCCAGGAAGAGGATGACCAGAAATGAAGCCTGGTCGAGCAGGAGAAAGAGCGCGGCGGCAACTGTCACCTTGCCGGTGGGATGTCCGCGACGATGGGCTTCGGTGGCGAAAAGGGCGACCCCACCCACGCCCCCTGAAGGAGCCACCACATTAATAAAATTTGCCGCCGCCGCAATCTTGCTCAGGGTCAACACAGACTCCTGAATCCCCAGCAGGCGAAACACAGATTGATACATGCGCCCCGAGGCGATAAACCATATCATCTGCACAAGAATGGCAAGCAGGAAAAAGGTCAGGTGCGCCTTTTGCAGGGTCAGGGCGATGGTCTCGAATTCGCTGAAACTAAGAGCGACCACGGCAATGCCGAGAAAAAGAACAACAACCACAAGGAGTTTTTTCATTGTCGGGAAGGATCCAAACCGGCCATTTACCTGAAGCGTCGTCATGAGAGCGCAATTCGACTGCGCCGGGCGTAAAAAAGAGCAGACTTGCCGCCTGCTCTTTTCCTTTGGTTCTAGTCGCGGCTTCTGCCGCCGACGAGGGAGACGTAGTATAGCAATTGCATGATGGCAGTCACCAGCGCCGCCACATAGGTCAACGCGGCGGCATTAAGCACGGCGTTGACTCCGCGCTCTTCTTCTTCGGTCTGGATGATGCCTGTTTGCACAAGCAGCCGTTTGGCGCGGGCAGAGGCGTCAAACTCGACGGGCAGAGTGGCAAGAGCGAAGACCGCTCCGCCTGCAAAGACCAGCACGCCAAGCCAGGCAAGTTGGGTAAAGTTGAGAAACAAGCCGATCATGATCAAAATCCAGCCGAGGTTTGAGCCGATGTTGACCATCGGCACCAGCGCGGCGCGGAACCGCAGAGGGAAGTAATCCTCCGCATCCTGCATGGCGTGACCCATTTCATGCGCGGCAATTGCCACCGATGCGACAGACGCCACGTTGGCGACTCCGTTCGAGAGGTAGAGGGTTTTGTTGCGCGGGTCGTAGTGGTCGGTGAGGTTGCCCGCCGTGCCTTGAATCTGCACGCCGTACATGCCGCCCGTGGACATAAGCCGCTGTGCGGCTTGCGCACCCGTCAGCCTGCTGGATGCCTGCACGCGGCTCCACTTGTTATAGGATGATTTGACATACCACGATGTCAGCGCCATCAAAATGAAGGCGGGAATCATATAGATAAGATAGTCGATGCTAAAGAACATTTTTACCTCCGGGTCTGGGGTTACTCTTCGATCATTTCCAAAAGGACTTCCGTCGCCTTGTCCAACTGCGGGTCGCGATTAGCGAGGAAATCCTCTTCGGTACGTTCCACCACCACATCGGGAGTCAACCCAATTTCGTGGATGGTGTTTTCTTTGGGCGTGAGCCACTTGGCAATGGTGATTCGCACCGCGCCGTTGTCGCCGCTGAGGGGAATCCAGTTTTGGACGGAGCCTTTGCCGAAGGAGGTGACCCCGACCAGTTTGGCGCGTCCGCTGTCTTGCAAGGCGCCTGCCACAATCTCCGAGGCGGAGGCGGAGCCTTCGTTAATCAGCACGACCATTGGAATATTCGTGTCAGTCGCCAAGCCGCCCGCTTCGACTTCGTAGGTGGTTCGTCTTCCATCGCCGTATTGTTCGTACAGCACAACGCCGTCAGAAATGAATTGCGAAGTCACTTCCACTGCGGTTTGCAGGTAGCCGCCGCCGTTGTAGCGCAAGTCGAGGATGATGCCCTTCGGGTTTTGCGACATCAACTCCTTCAATGTTTCCAGCAATTCGGGGGTGGTCTTGTCTCCAAAAGTGGTGATTTGGATGTAGGCGATGCCGTCTTCGAGCATCTCTCCGGTGGAGGATTTAATGGTGATCTTTTCGCGGGTCACGTCGAATTCCAGCAATTCTTCTTCGCCTTCGCGCAGGACGGTCAGGTGAACCACCGTGTTGGCGGGACCCAGCACTTTGGTACGCGCCACTTCCGCGTTGATGCCGGTCATGTCTTCGCCGTCGATGGCGACCACCTGGTCACCGGGCATAAGTCCGGCGCGTTCGGCGGGCGAGCCGGGAATGGGGCTGGTAATGGTCAGGTATTCGGTGGTCGTATCTACGTATGCGCCGATGCCTTCATACTCGCCTTCGAGGCCGGCATTGGCGGCGGCAAAATCCTTCGGGCTCATATAAGAGGAATGCTGGTCGCCGAGGGCTTCCATCATACCGCCGATTGCGCCGCGCATCAGTTCAACATCGTTCACGGGCTGATCTACATAATTATCGTGGACAAGAGTCCAGGCCTCCCAGAACGGCGTGAAGAGACTCTGTAATTCCGAAGGGGTCGCGGATTGCTGTTGTGGGGTGACTGTGGGGGGCGCAAGTGTGATGGGCTGCGGCAGACCCGGAATATTTCCAGCCGGGATTAAGTGTCCGGTGATAAATCCGCCGGCAAAAGAGCCAAGCGCCACAACAACGATGGCAAGAAACACAAATATATATTTTAAAGTCTTATCCAAAGCTACCTCCAAATTTCTGCTTTCGGGGAAAAGATACCATTCAGGGATTAACGCTGGCTGAATTTTATATACGATTTGTGTAAGAATGGCTGTGGAGTCAAACGTCCCCCGACGTTTGGAGTTCAAAAATCTGGAGATTTTTGGGTCCCGGTTATTCCTCTTTCCCACCCTTTTGCAACTCCTCCATCTTCTTGCGGAGTTCTTCCATTTCGTCGGTTTTCTTTTTTGTGGATGTGTTCATGGCATTGCCGAAGGTCTCCCAGAAGCCTTTTCCCTTTGACCGCGTTGCGCCGCGCACGATACCGTACATCACGAAGTTCGCGCCGACAACGAGCAGGATGAAGAACAGAGCGCCGATCACTGCTTTTTCGTTTTCCATAAACTTTCTCCTGCCTGCCTGACCTACGAAATCTTCTCCAGAATTCCAACCAACTCATTCCAATCCGAAAGGCTGGCGTCTGCGTCGCCGTTGACCATCGTCCCGCCGTACAAAATGCTGGATAAGCCAACCTCTTTCGCGGCGCGGGTGGTGCGCGCCAGGTCGTCGATCATCACACAGCGCGAAGGGTCGGCCTCGCCAGCCGTCTTCATGGCAATACCAAACGACTCAGGCATCGGCTTGCAATACGGGTCGATGGCGTTCACATCCACGATGGCAGAAAACAAATCACGCAGGTTGAGCGCCGCGAGGACTCTTTCAGCGTGGGGAACGTCTGCGTTGGTGAAGATCAAATTGCGGGTCGGCAGCGAAGCGATGATCGAACGCAGAATCGGATTCGGGGTCAGGTAATCCGCGAGGGGCAGGTCATGCACGTAAGCCAGATATTCCTGCACATCCACATGATGATGCCGTTGCAGACCGTGCAGGGTGGTGCCATATTGCAGGTAATATTTTTCACGCAGCGCGGGAATTTCAGCGGGCGGAATTCTCAGCCGCTCTTCCATATAATCGGTCATCCGCGCTTTGATCGCGCTCCACAGCCCAACATGCGAAGGGTACAAGGTGTCGTCGAGGTCGAAGAAAATAGTGGTAAATCTCATGAGCAGATTATAATGCCCTCATGCCCATTCGTCTTTTATCTTCCGATGTCTCTTCGCAAATCGCGGCGGGCGAGGTGGTCGAGCGTCCCGCGTCTGTCGTGAAAGAGTTGACTGAAAACGCGCTGGACTCTGGTGCAAAAAACATTTCCATTTCGATTGCCGATGCGGGGCGGACTCTGGTAGAAGTTGCGGACGACGGCTGCGGGATTCCAGCCGACGAGTTGGAACTGGCTGCCGCCCGCCATGCGACCTCGAAGCTGGTTCAGTCCGATGATCTGTTTCACATCCAGACTTTGGGTTTTCGCGGCGAGGCGCTGGCTTCGATTGGCTCCGTTTCGCACATGACCATCACCTCGCGCGTGGCGTCGTCGAAGGAAGGCACTCGTCTGAAAGTGGATGGCGGCATCTCTGGCAAGTTGGAAAAAGTCGGTGCGCCCGTTGGCACGGTTCTGCGCGTGGAGAATTTGTTTTACAACGTCCCCGCCCGCTTGAAGTTTTTGAAAGCTGACGTGACCGAAAGACGCGCCATCGACTCGTTGGTCACACGCTACGCGCTGGCGTACCCAAACGTGAGGTTCAAAGTTACCGACGGCAGGCAGGTCACCTTGCAAACCGCGGGCGACGGCGACCGCCGCGCCATCCTCGCCGCCCTGTACGGCGTGGACGTTGCCAAGCAAATGCTCGAAGTGATGGACATTGGCGAGGGAATGAATCTGACAGGTTTCATCAGCCCCACTTCGCTGACTCGTTCCAATCGCAAGGAAATCACTTTCTTCGTCAACGGACGCTGGGTGCAGGAATTCTCGCTGACCACCGCCCTGCTGCAAGCCTATCACACCCTGCTGATGGTCGGACGGTATCCGCTGACAGCTTTGTTCCTCGACATCGCTCCCGAAGATGTGGACGTGAACGTCCATCCCACCAAAGCCGAAGTCCGCTTTAGAAGTCAAGACAAGGTCTTTAGTTTTATCCAACGCGCGGCGCGTAAGGCATTGCTGGCGTACACGCCCGTGGCTTCGGTTTCTCCGCAGTTGTGGGGGGGAGCGCGTCCGCAAACCGAGGCTTCATCAGGCAGGCAGGCGGGGATCGATTGGTCGATTGCCCACGATGAAATTCAGAATTCCTCATTCAGAATTCAGAATGAGGAAGATCAACCTTCCAACCTGCAACCTTCAAACCTTCAAACACCAGCCTTCAACGCCGTCCCCCTCCTCCGCCTCATCGGTCAAATCGGCTCGACGTACATCGTCGCGGAGGGACCCGACGGGTTGTACCTCATCGACCAGCACGCAGCGCACGAACGGGTTTTGTTCGAGAAGTTGATGGCGCAACATGAGAAGAAGAGCATTCCCTCGCAGGCTTTGCTTGCCCCCGAAATCGTGACCCTGCCGCCGCAGTCTGCAAAGGCGCTGACCGGGCAACTGCCGTTTTTGAATCACTTCGGTTTCGAGGTGGAGGAGTTTGGCACAAACACGTTCCAGGTCCGCGCCATGCCCGTGCTGTTTTCGGGCGGTGATCCAGCGTCGGCGCTGCGGGCTTTGGTGGAAGATTTTGAAGAAGATGAAGCCCCCCTGCAAACCGAAGTCGAAGCGAAACTGGCGGCGCGAGTCTGCAAGCGGCTGGCGGTCAAAGGCGGACAAACCCTCACCACCGAAGAACAGCGCGCCCTGCTCAACGACCTCGAAACCTGCAATTCCCCGCGCACTTGCCCGCATGGCAGGCCGACAATGATTCATCTCTCGGTGGATAATCTGGAGCGGCAGTTTGGAAGACGGGGACCAAGATAGGTAATGGGTAATTTACGAATCAAAAAGACCTCGGAAACATCCGGGGTCTTTTGCTTATTGAAAACTTCCGCCCTGAGCGAAGTCGAAGGGCTTTGTTCAATGGCTTCGACTTCGCTCAGCACGGGTCACTCCGTAAACAGCGGCAAATGTCCCAGCGAGACAATACCGCTCCACTGGGCGCGGTCGCCTTCGGTGAGGATCGAAGCCTCCGCCACCACCGTCGAGTTGGCTTTATCCAAAATCATCCGCATTCCTTGCAGGGTGGATCCGGTGCTGATGACATCATCCAGGATGATCGCTTTCTTGTGCTGGATAAGATCGCGGTCCTTCTCGTCCAAAATCAAGACCTGTGGTTGACCGGTGGTAATCGAAAGCGTCTCCGCCTGCACCACATCGCCCATGTATGGTTTGTAAGTCTTCCGCAAAATAACATACGGCTTCTTTAACTCGACCGAAAGCGCATACGCCAGCGGAATGGATTTTGCCTCTGCTGTGACGAGGATATCGTGTTCGATTCCTTCGAGCTTTTTGGCAAGTTCGCGCGCGCTGGCTTGCACCAATTCGGTGTCACCCAAAATATTGAGGATGGCAATTTTCAGGCCGGGCTTGATCTCGAACAAACGCAGGTCACGTTTAATGCCTGCGATTTCAATCGAATAATACTGATGATTGGACATGAGCTTTCTCCACAAAAAATTGTCTGGCGGGGCAAGTTTATCATAAGTTGATGTAGAAAATTTGTGCTATACTCACCTCATGCCCGTCATCCGCGCCTCTGACATCGGAAATTACCTCTACTGCCGCCGCGCCTGGAAGTATCGCAAGAACGGGGTTGAATCGGAGAATCAGGCGGAACTTGCCGCCGGAACCGAACTCCACCGCAGGCATGGGCTCAAGACCCTGTCCGCTTCCCTGCTCCGCACCCTGGGTTTGATTCTGCTCCTCGCAGCCGTTCTCACGCTGACAGCTTACTGTGCCGCCCAACTGTAAATTATGTCCAACCTTCTCCTCCGCCTCGGCTACCTCCAAACCCGCCGCGACCGCACCCCCAACCTCGACCTGGCGCGTGACCTTGCCGCGCGGGACGACAAAGCGGGCATCCGCGAAATCGCCCAAAACATGCACAACGACAACAAGAACATCCACTCAGACTGCATGAACGTGATGTACGAACTCGGCAGGGTTGACCCCAACCTCATCACACCCTACGCGACGGACTTTGTAAAATTTTTGAAGAGTAAAAATCACCACATGGTCGAGGGAGCCATCACCGCGTTGATGGAAATATCCAAGGTCAACCCCGAATTCATCTTCAAAAACCTGACCGAAATCAAACGCATTGCCGAAACCGGCTCCGACCCTGCTGTTGAAAAATCCATCTCCGCGCTGGCACACACCGCCGCAGATGAAAGATTCAGCGCGGAGGTTTTTCCCTACCTGCTCCAGCATTTATCTTCGTGTTCGCGCAAACACCTGACCGAACGCGCCGAAAAAACGCTCCCCGCCGTGAACGAAATCAACAGCGCCGACTTCGTCAAAACCCTGAAAAAACGCCTCGAGTCACTCTCCGGCTCCGACTTCACCCGCCTCAAAAAAATCATCCGCCTCGCCGAAGACTTTTAACTTTTCATCCTTCATCCTTCCTCATTCATCCTTTCCCCCATGCTCTACCTCGCCCTCGCCCTGCTCCTCTTCGCCCTCTTCTTCTTCCGCAAATCTGCCACCCAGCAGAAGGAAGCGGGTTTGCCCGGCGGACGAATCATCTACACCGACACGCGTGGATGGGGCAAAGTGGAGAAGCCGCTCTTCTACCCCGCAATGGATTTGACCGGCAAGCCCGACTACCTCGTCGAGCAAAACGGAAAAATCATCCCCGTCGAAGTCAAATCGGGACGCGCCCCCGAAGCCCCCTACGATTCGCATATCTACCAACTCGCCGCGTATTGCCTGCTGGTCGAGAAGACTTATCACACCCGCCCGCCTTACGGAATCATCCACTACGAAAACCGCGACTTCTCTGTGGATTACACCCGCGAACTGGAAAATGCCCTCGTTGATTTACTCGTCGAAATACAGCGAGACACGCACAAAAAAAATGTCCCTCGTTCGCACGAACAACCCGCCCGCTGCGCCAAATGCGGCTATCGGAATGTTTGTGATGAAAGGCTTGATGGCAGGTAGATAGACAGGTAAACAGGTAGACAAGTAGACACGCGCCACGTTCTTATTTCATCCTTCATCCTTCATAATTCATCCTTTGCTCGTATAATTACCCCATGTTCCAACCCCAGCGCCCCGTTGTAACGGCTTACCCCAAAATGCCCCAAGCCTTCGCGGAAGCGGAAGCCATGTCTGCCTTTCTCAAGGAAAAAGGCGTCGAAGCGCCCTTCGGCTCGCTCTACGATGGCGACCTCCGCAAGCGGGTCAAAAACGGCGAGTTCGACATGCTGATTGCTGTCGGCGGCGACGGGAGCGTTTTACGCGCCGGGCATTTATGCGCCCCCAGCGGAGTCCCCATTTTGGGAGTCAACCTCGGCCGGCTGGGATTTTTGATTCAAATCGAACGACGGGAATGGCGCGAGTATTTCGAGAAACTGCTTGGCGGCGAAGCGTGGATCGAAAACCGCATGATGTTGCGCGCCGAACACATCCGCTCTGGCGAAAGCCTCAGCACGGCAAACGCCCTCAACGAAGTTGTCGTGGCTCGCGGACAGAACGTGCGCCCCATCCGCCTGACCGCATCGGTGGACGGACGCCGCCTCACCAGTTATGCCGCCGACGGTCTGATTGCATCCACTGCCACAGGCTCCACCGCCTATGCCCTCGCCGCGGGCGGTCCCATCCTCCCGCCCGAATTGCGAAACATCCTGCTCGTGCCGCTTGCACCACACCTCTCCGTTGACCGCGCCGTCGTTTTGTCGGAAGGTTCGTCAGTCAGCATCGTCGTCAACAGCGAAAACACCGTCCTCAGTGTGGACGGGCAGCCGCCAGTCCTGCTGATGGAAGATGACCATGTGAACGTGACCGTCGCCGATGTCACCGCGCAGTTTGTCCGCTTCGGTGACCCTGGCTATTTTTATCGAAATCTCACCGCGCACATGAACGAAAACTCTTTGGGATATCCACGATGACCGAAACCACTTATTGCTACGCCCACCCCACCCGCGAAACCAGTCTGCGCTGTAAACGCTGCGAGCGTTACATGTGCCCCTCGTGTTCCGTCCGCACGCCCACGGGTTACATCTGCAAGGAATGCGTCAAGTCGCATCAAAAAACCTTCGACACCGCCGAATGGTACGACTTCGCATCGGGCTTCGTCATTGCCGCAGTTCTCTCTGGCATCGCATCCTTCCTGGTCACGCTGATTGGCGGCATCGGTTTCTTTGGTTGGTTTCTCATTGCGGCAGGCGCGCCCGTTGCTGGCACAGCCATCGCCGAAAGTGTCCGCGCTGTCACCCGCCGCCGCCGTTCGCGGAATTTGTTCATCACCGTCGCTGTCGGCGTGGTTGTCGGCGCGTTGCCCATCGCCTTGTTTCAAATATTCGCCCTCGACCTCTTCGGCATCCTCTTTCAAGTCATCTATCTCGTCATCGCCGTGCCGCTTGTTTACACCCGCCTGTCGGGAATCCAATTATCGAAATAGCCTATGCTGACCGAACTCCACATCCAAAACTTCGCCATCATTGACAAACTCGACCTGCGCTTCGATTCGGGACTCATCATCCTGACGGGCGAAACAGGCGCGGGAAAATCCATCATCCTCGACGCGGTGGTCATGCTCATCGGCGGCAAGGCAGATACCACCTTCGTCCGCACCGACGCCGACACGGCCTTCGTCGAAGGCGTCTTCCACCTCACAGGCTCCGAGCGCGAAGCCGTTCACGATGTCCTCAACCGCGAAGAATTGATGGACGACCCGAACTACGTCACCCTCATGCGCGAAGTCCGCAAGGAAGGGCGCAGCGTGGCGCGAATCAACGGGCGCACAGTGAACGTGGGATTGTTGAAGGAATTGGGCGCGCTGTTGATTGACATCCACGGGCAGGCGGAACACCTCTCGCTGCTCGACCCCCGCGCCCACCTCGGGCTGCTTGATCGCTTCGCCGAAGTGGGTCAACCCCTGAGCGATTACCGCCAGACCTATCACACCCTGCTCAACCTGCGCCGCGAACTGACCGACCTCCGCAAAGCCCAATCTGATTCTGACCGTCGCCTCGAAATGCTGACCTATCAAGCCGAGGAAATCGAAGCCGCGCGATTGAAAGCGGGCGAAGACGAAGAACTCCGCAAGGAACGCGACCGCCTTGCCAACGCCGAGTCCCTTGCGCAAAACGCGCAGGAAGCGCTGGCTATCCTGGATGAAGGCTCACCCGAAACGCCCGCCGCCACCGATTTGATTGGACAGGCGGCTCAGGCTTTGGGTGCGCTCGCCAAAATCGACGCCGCGCAATCTGAACTGGCGAATCAAGCCGACCTCCTGCTCGACACCATTTCGGATGTCGTTCACACCTTGCGCGATTATCTCGAAGAAATCGAATTCAACCCCAAGCGGTTGGAAGATGTCGAGGAGCGGCTGGACTTGATTCACTCGCTCACGCGCAAATATGGTGGCAACATCCCCGCCGTCATCGCCTACGGAGCCGACGCCCGCAAGCAACTCGAAACCATCACAGGCGCGGCGGAGCGCATCAACGAGTTGGAAATGCAGGAAGCCAAACTGCTGGAGAAACTCGCCAAACAAGGCGGGGCGCTTTCCGCCAAACGCAAGTCCGCTGGCTTGGAAATGGGCAAGGGCATCGAAGCGGAGTTGAACGACCTGAAAATGCAATCCGCCCGCTTCGGTGTAGATTTCCAAACCAAGCCCGATGTAAACGGCATCCCCCTTGCAGACGGCTCGCGCATCGCCTTCGACCAAAACGGATTCGACCGCGTCGAGTTTTTAATCGCCCCGAATCCCGGCGAAGGACTCAAGCCGCTGGCGAAGATTGCCTCAGGCGGCGAAACCTCGCGCCTCATGCTCGGCTTGAAAAACGTCCTCGCCCGCGCCGACGAAGTCCCCTCGCTCATCTTCGATGAAATCGACCAGGGCATCGGCGGGCGCGTGGGCATGGTGGTGGGACAAAAACTTTGGAACCTCTCCCGCTCGCATCAGGTCTTTTGCGTCACCCATCTTCCGCAACTGGCGGTCTTCGGCGACCAGCATTATCAAGTGCAGAAGCTCGTGAACGATGGGCGCACCCTCACCCGCGTCGAAAAACTGGATGGCGAACAGCGCCTGCTCGAACTCTCGCAAATGCTCGGCGAAGTCGGCGAAGGCACGCTGCGCTCCGCCCACGACCTATTGCAATCCGCAA
Source organism: uncultured Chloroflexota bacterium (assembly GCA_903837815.1). GTDB lineage: Bacteria > Chloroflexota > Anaerolineae > Anaerolineales > Villigracilaceae > Villigracilis. The sequence continues at coordinate 23,356 of CAILWD010000158.1, forward strand.
GGCAGATGGTGAAGGGGAAAAAGTAAAAAGCGAGAAGTAAGAATCAAAACTCCCCAACCGAATTTGGTTGGGGAGTTTTTGTTTGAATTCAAATCTTTTGGATACCTGCTTAAATGTTGACCGCCAGGGTGAGGGGGGCACCCTAGCGGTCAACGTTTGCAATAATACCAAAAGGGCTTATTTCGCGCAAGGGTTTTATCTTAAAAAATCATAAGTAGGACTTACGCAAAACTGAGTGATTGACGAACAGGAAAAAAGCCAGTAAGTTTGAAGACATGAGACCCAAGACACAAAAAGTGACGCGTGTGGATTATTGCCAATACCTTTTGGTTAGTCATATCAATTATACGCTGACGAATTTTGCCGAACACAGCGAGAAGTTCAGCCATGATGCCCTGAACCGCTACTTGGATGGAGAAAAACTCAGTCCAAAATTGGTTTGGGAAAACGTTCAAAATCAGGTGGTTCAAACACCAAAAGGTTTTCTGGTTTTTGATGACACTGTCGCTGACAAAGATTTCTCGCATAAGGTAGAGTTGGTACGTCGTCAATATAGCGGAAATGCACATGCGGTGATCAAAGGTATCGGCATTGTGACCTGTGTATATGTGAACCCGGAAGCGGACCAGTTTTGGATCATTGACTATCGGATTTACGATCCAGATGGAGATGGCAAGACCAAACTTGACCATATGCAGGAAATGCTTCTGAATTGTGTCCATCAAAAACAATTGCAGTTTTGGGCTGTGTTGATGGATAGTTGGTATGCGACCAAAGAAATTATGCTGACCATTGAAAAGTACAAGAAAATCTACTACTGCCCACTCAAAGATAATCGTCAAGTCGACGATTCAAACGCTTCGCGGCCTTACCGGCGCGTGGATGCACTTGTTTGGACAGAAACAGAACAACAGCACGGAAAAACCATCAAGATCAAAGGCTTTCCAGGTAATCATAAGGCGAAACTCTTCCGGGTTGTGCTTTCTACCAAGCGCACGGACTATGTCGTGACCAACGATATGGCGCAAGACAACACGCAGGTCGTACAAGAGGTGTGCGGCTTTCGTTGGAAGGTCGAGCAGTTTCACCGCGAAACCAAGCAGTTGACTGGACTGGAAGGTTGTCAATGTCGTAAAGCCAGAATTGTTCGAAATCACATCGCCTGCGCCATTTTGGTTTGGGTGCGGCTCAAACAGGTTGCCAATGAGACCCGACGAACTGTTTATCGCCTCAAACATGAGTTGCTATCTGACTATTTGCGTCAGCAACTCAAGTCGCC
>CAILWD010000159.1 GCA_903837815.1 uncultured Chloroflexota bacterium
CGCGCGCCTTTTTAAGCAGGCACAACAGGCGCTAGATCAGGCTCAAACCCATTATCGTCAAAATCTGCGGGAAGGTTGGAAGGCCTTTAGCAGCAAAAGGGAGTTTGTAGGGTACCGGCAAAGCCTGACAAGTGGCAGCAGGCTGACAAAGGTCTTTGAAAGCGACGAGACCCGCCAGGCCATCAACCGGGGCGAGTTGCTTATCTTCCACGCCGACGGCGTCACCGAGGAAGCTTCGATGGCGGTGCCGATCAAATTGCGCGGACAGGTCATCGGTTCAATAAAAATCAAGGCGCCAGTCAGGCATCGTCAATGGTCGGTTGATGAGATCAACCTTGCTGAAATAATTTCCGAACGTCTTTCAATTGCCCTTGAAAATGCGCGCCTGCTCCAGGAATCGCAGTTGCAGACAATCAAGGAACAAAGGATCAGTGAAGTCACCGGGAAGATTGGCGCATCCATCAACCTCAAGAATGTCCTGCAAACGGCGGTCGAGGAATTGGGCCGCGCTCTGCCCGGCGCCGATGTGTCGATAAAATTCGACGCCAATTCAGGAACATAATCACCTGCCAGAAAGCGCCAGCCTACGAATGGAGTCTTTGCAAGGAGCAACCTCTTGAAGCGTCCGCACCGAAAACGTTATTTTAGTTTGCAAGCAACCATTACAATCGTAATGATTGTGTTTGGAATTGCCTCAAGCGCAATCATCACCTTGCTGCTCTACATGAACTTCAGCGCTCAAGTCCGCGAAGATTTGCGGCTGCGCCTCAGGAATATTGCAGATATCACCGCATTGCAGATGAATCCCGACGAACTGGCAACCGTGGTGGACAAGGCCGACATGGAGAATGAAGTATATGTGAGGTATCAGAGAAAACTATCTGAAATCATCAACTCCGGCGCTGATATTATCAACATATACACCATGCGAAAAAAAGAGGATGGCAAAATCTACTTCTACATGGACGCCGGCGACCTCAGTTATACGCCTGACCCACCCGGCGAAGTTGCCTATGAAAAGCCATCCGACCTGCTGCTGGAGGTTTTTGCCTTACCCAGCGGCACGGTGGTGGAAAAGAACATCTACACAGATGAATACGGTTCCGTCATTTCAGCCTATGCGCCGCTCTACACGCAGGATGGGAATCTTGAGTCAATCCTCGCGCTGGATATGAAAGCCGATACGGTTATTCAAGCCGAACAGAACATTTTGAAGACCACGCTGGTTTATTTTGGAATCTCGCTGCCGTTTATCGTACTGCTGGCGATATATTTTGGGTATCTTATTTCGCGCCCTTCCAATTCTCTGAGCAAAGTTGCCCAGCAAATTGCCCAAAGTACAGAATGGAAAACGCTGTCCATCCCGCTTGATGCGGCAGGCAACAGCAGTGAAGCCGCCGGCTTGATCCAAACCTATAACTTAATATCCCAGAGGCTGAACAATGTCATCCAGGATTTGGAACAGAGAGTGGTGGAGCGAACGACCGACCTGAAAGCGGCCAGCGCGCTCAGCGAAAAACGCGCCAGGCAATTCGAAGCCATCACACTCGTTTCAAAAGACATCATTTCAATTCAGGGTCTGGTCGATTTGCTGCCCCGCATCTCCCAGGTCATCAGCGAACAGTTTGGGTTCTATCACGTTGGCATTTTCCTAACCGACACGCATGGCGAATATGCGGTATTGAGCGCGGCAAACAGCGAAGGCGGAAAGAAAATGATCCAGCGCCATCACCAACTGAAGATTGGCGAACAGGGAATTGTGGGATATGTCACCCAGACAGGGAAGCCGCGCATTGCCATTGACGTAGGCGAAGATGCCGTTTATTTCACCAACCCCGAACTACCCGGCACCCACTCTGAGATGGCGCTGCCGCTCAAAGCAGGCAGTAACGTGATTGGCGCGCTTGACATCCAAAGCACCCAGGTCGGCGCATTTACCAACGAGGATTTCCAGACCCTTTCGGCGCTGGCAGACCAGGTCAGTCTGGCAATTCAAAACGCCCGTCACTTCGAGCAATCGAAAAAGTCGCTTGCCGAGTTGGAAGCCATACAAAGGCAATATGTTCGTGAAACATGGGAACGCCTGCCGCAAGAGGAAAAACTGGCTGGATATCGTTACTCGGTCACGGGCGCTGTCCCGCTTACCCCTGAGGAAGTGGAAACAGCAAAAAACACACAAAGCAAACGGCACGAGGTCAGTACGCCCATCATCCTGCGCGGAGAGACCATCGGCACGCTTACTGTGCAGTCTCCTACGGATGAATATGTCAACCAGGATCAGATGGACTTGATCAGGGCGGTGGCAGAACGCGTGGCCATCTCCGCCGAAAATGCGCGTCTCTTCGATGAAACCGTACGGCGCGCCGAACGCGAGCATCTTGTCGCCGATATCACCACCAAGATTCGCAGCGTCACCGACCCGCAGGAAATGATCAACACCGCGGTTGAGGAATTAAGGCGCGCGCTCAAAGCCAAACGAATTGAAATTGTGCCGGGGAAACCGCATCCACCCCAACCGGATAAAAATTTATTGGAGGAAGACAACCATGTTTAGAACAATTGCCATATCCAACGAAAAAGGCGGCGTGGCAAAAACCACAACCACCATCTCGCTTGGCGCCGCATTGGTCGACCAGGGATTCCGCGTCCTGTTGGTTGACCTCGACGCCCAGGCCAATCTCACCCTTGCCCTCGGTTTTGAACCAGGCGAATCAGAGAATACATCGAGCAACATCATACTCGACAATACACCCCTCTTGAGCGCGTTGCGAAAAACCGACATCGAGAACCTGGACCTGATACCCTCCAGCCTGCGAATCGAAACTTCGGAGCAGTTCCTCCCTGTCCGCACGAATTACACCACCATCCTCAAACAGGCAATCATGGCGGTTCCCAACCTTCCATACGACTATATCCTGCTCGACTGCCCACCCGCACTGGGTGCGATTACACAAAATGCCCTCGCCGCTTCAGATTTGCTTCTCATCCCCACACAGGCGGAATATTTCTCGGCATACGCCTTGCGGAATATGATGAATCTCGTCCGCCGCATTCGAGAGGAGGATAATCCTGCTTTGGCATACCGTATTCTCGTCACCATGCTGGATAATAGAAACCGCACCCACCGCAACATCCATGAACAGCTTCGCTCTACCTTCGGCGCAGGCGTATTCAACGCCGTTATTGAAGTGGACACCAAGTTGCGTGAAAGTTCCATCGCCGGAATGCCGATCTCGCGCTACAAACCCGGCGCACGCGGCACAACGCAATATCATGTGCTCGCGCAGGAGTTGATCGAATATGTCAAAGAAGCCCAAAATAAACAAACGTCTTGATAATTTATTCAAGGGACTTGCTCCTGAAGCGAGCAACGCAAAGACAACGCCTCCGCCTTCTCAACCGGAGTCTGTTTCAACGCCGCCCCGGAAAACAGCCCGGCTAAAGCCTTTCCGCCCGGAGAAAGCCAGCCAGCCAGCCGCCAGCATTGTTGCAACACAGGAAAATAACGCGGTTACTTATTCTTTAGACCTCAAAACCGGTTTCGAAGATTGGTCCACCCTGCTGGTTATGGATGACGATTCCCCGCGTCAGTGGACTGCAGACGAAGAGTTGCTTGTAAAACAGGTTTCTGATCAGTTATCGCTGGCGCTCGAAAATGCGCGCCTGTTTCAGGAAGCGCAAAAATTCAAACTTGGAATCGACAGGACAGACAATGCCGTTTTCATTACCGATCCCGAAGGCGTAATTCAATATATTAATCCAGGTTTTGAAAAGATATATGGTTTCAAAAACAATGAGGCGCTGGGTCAAACGCCGCGCATTTTAAAGTCTGGGCTTACCCCATCTGAGCAATACAAGGAATTATGGGAAAAGCTCCTGACTGGCGAAACAGTTACCGGCGAAATCGTCAACAAGGCAAAGGATGGAACGCTTGTTTATATATCGGGCACCCACAGCCCGATCCTGGACGAAAACAACCGAATCCTTGGCTTCCTGTCGGTAAATCAGGATATCACCGAACGCAAGAAATCTGAAGAGGAAATCAGGGAGCGGAATGAATATCTCGCTGTACTGAATGAGATCATGAGTTTTACGAGTCAAACCCTCGAAATTCATTCAATCCTCGAAACCGTGCTATCCAAGATACTGGCATCCTCCAAATTCGACAGCGGATTGATCACGATGTTCAATCCGCTGCGCGGCAAATTAGAACGCTCGGTATTAGTCAGAATGCCGGGGGAGCCGCCCGCAGACCCAGCCGAAGGTTTGGAAAAGTCCCTTTGCCGGTACGTATTCGATACCAGGCGCGAATTGGTCATTCCAAACCTGGCATTCAGCGCCCCGGTGGATGTGAGCAATGAAATAAAAGCCGGGTTTCGAGGTTATCTTGGCATCCCTCTATCGGCAAAAGGGAACATGCTGGGAACACTCTGCCTGTTCAGATACGCGGATGAAGACATCCCCGAAAAAACGGTCTCGTTGTGCAAGACCATTGCCGTTCAACTGGGTTTCACAATCGAAAACGTGCGGTTGTTCGAGTTGAGTCAGGTGAGCGCCGCCGATGCCCGCAAGAGCAACCAGGAACTTGCGTTTATCAATCGCGTCATCGGAACCCTCACAGGAGCGGTCAATTTGCGGCAGGCCATGGGCGCCGCCATTCATGAGATCGTTGAAGCCTTTCCCGTTTCGCATGGGGCGATTGGCATCATGGATGAAGGCAGGAAAAACCTGAACATCATTGCTGATCACTCAAAACCCAGCCGCGCTTCGAGCGCTGTGGGGGTTCGAATTCCCCTCGAGAAAAATCATGCCACACAACAGGTCATTGCAACTCGAAAGCCTTTCATCCTCGAAGACCCGGCAAACAACCCCAACCTTTCGCGCGAAATACAGGCTGAGTACCTCAAACTTGGCATTTCACATTCGGTGATCTTTCCCATCCTTGTCAATGAGCGGGTGGTCGGAACCCTCGGCATGGATATTGGTTCGAAGGATGTGCGTCTGGAGGAAGGCCAGATCAAACTGTTGGAGACCATCATCTCCCCCATCTCGGCAGCCATCAGCCGTCTGCGAGCCGAAGAGGCGCTGGCAAAATCGGAGGCGGATCTGCGCGTGCTATTCACCTCGATGGAAGATGTGGTGCTGGTATACGATGAGAACGGGCGGTATATCCGCATTGCGCCCACCAATCCATCGCGCCTGATAAAGCCGCCCGCAGAACTGCTTGGCAAATTAATCCACGATGTGTTTCCAAAGGAAAAAGCCGATCTGTTTCTCGAAGCCATTCAAGAAACACTCGAGAGCGGAGAAACCCGTCAATTCGAATACGACTTACGTATAGGAGATGAAACATACTGGTTTCTGGCAAACCTCACCAAACTGGACGAGCATAACGTCTTCTGGGTGGCGCGCGACATCACCGAACGCAAGAAGTCTGAAGAGACCATCAAACGCCGCAATGAATATCTTGCCGCTTCTGCGGAAATCGGGAAAATCGTCACCTCCACGCTGGACCTAAACACGATTTTTGCGCGCACCGTAAATCTAATCAACGAACGCTTCCGCTACTACCATGCGGGCATCTTTATTGTGGAGGAAACCGGCTTCAATGCCGTTTTGAGAGAGGCAACCGGCGAGGCGGGCAAGCAAATGAAGGCAAAGAGACACACCCTTCAAATAAACGACAAATCCATCGTCGGCAAGGTGACAATGGATGGGCAAGCCGTGGTTGTGAACGACGTCATGACCAATCCGCTGCACAAGTTCAACCCTCTGCTTCCTGAAACCCGCGCCGAAGCCGCAATTCCCCTGCGGATTGGAGCCCGTGTGATTGGCGCAATCGACATCCAATCCAAGGCAGTCGATGCGTTTACAGAGGATGAAATTTCAGTGCTGCAAACACTTGCAGACCAGGTGGCGGTTGCCATTGACAATGCCCGCTCCTTCGAACTCTCACAGCAGGCGGTGATGGAATTGCGCGAATTTGACCGGCTGAAGAGCCAATTCATTGCGAACATGAGTCACGAACTGCGCACGCCGCTCAACTCGATCATCGGCTTTTCCCGCGTCATCATCAAAGGCATCGACGGACCCGTCACCGACCTGCAGCAACAGGACCTGACCGCAATCTATAATTCGGGACAGCACCTGCTCGGCCTTATCAACGATATCCTCGACCTCTCGAAGATCGAAGCCGGCAAAATGGAACTGGCGTTCGACGAAGTAAACATTGCAGACATTGCCAACAGCGTCCTCTCCACCATGACTGGGTTGATCAAAGACAAACCGATCCACCTGAAGCGGGTCATCGCCCCCAACCTGCCAACTGTCCGCGCCGATGCCATCCGCGTTCGCCAGGTGATGATCAACCTTCTCTCCAATGCCGCAAAATTCACCGACGAAGGCTCCATCACTGTGGAAGTGTCGCTCAAACCCGGTCAAGCGGGACGTAATGTGGTCATGGTCAGCGTCTCCGACACGGGGCCCGGCATTGCAACAGCAGACCAGTCAAAACTCTTCCAGCCTTTCTCGCAGGTGGACGATTCGCCGACTCGTAAAACCGGCGGCACCGGACTTGGCTTATCCATCTGTCAACACATCATCAATATGCATGGCGGAAGGATCTGGGTCGAGAGCGAGCCGGGCAAAGGAAGCGCCTTCTACTTTACCCTGCCTCTTTTCCACAAGGAAACGCAAAACGCGTCTCTCTCCGGAATGGATAAGGTGATCCTCACAATCGACGACGATATTCAAGTCATTGAATTATATGAACGCTACCTGCACCCGCAGGGTTATCAGGTCATCCCTGTGACCGACCCCTCACAAGCCATGGAGCGCATCAAACAATTCAAACCGTACGCTGTGACGCTGGACATTATGATGCCCGGCATAGACGGCTGGCAGGTGCTGGACCAACTAAAAAGCAACCCGGATACCCGCAACATACCGGTGATCGTCTGCAGCATTATCGAAGACTTGCACAAAGGCTTCAACCTCGGCGCAACCGATTACCTGGTAAAACCCATTCTCGAAGAAGACCTGGTCAACGCCCTCGACCGTCTGAATATCGACGGCTCGATCCGCGACGTGCTTGTGATCGACGACAACCCCGATGACCTGCGCCTGATTGCCAAGATTCTTACGGACGATGGCAGATATAAAGCCATCATTGCCGAAGGTGGCCGCATGGGATGGGACCTGCTCTCCTCCGGCAAACCGCCTCATGTTGTGGTGCTGGATCTGTTCATGCCCGAAGTGGACGGTTTCAAGATATTGGAAAACATGCAGGCATCCGACAACCTGCGCGATATTCCCGTTGTCGTCATCAGCGGCATGGACTTGACAACAGAACAAAAGAATCAATTAAGCGAATTCGGTCAGCGGATGCTCTCCAAGGGCGCCTTCAACGCAAAGGAATTATTAACCTCCCTGCAACGTTCGCTCGAACGGGTTCACAAATAAAAACAGGAGTTTTCATCCGTGTCATTTTTGATCAAGTGCATCGATTGCGGACACCTCGCGCCCTACTATCCGACGTCCACAACCTGTCCCAAATGCAACAGCCAATGGCGCGAGGCAGAATACGACTACGAGATCGTCGGCAAGACTCTGCTTCCCCGCCTGCAAAGCCGTCCCTTTGATCTTTGGCGTTATCGCGAGTTATTGCCCATCCGCAACCCCAACACCAGCCTGTCACTTGGCGAGGGCGGCACGCCGCTCATCCGCGCCGTAAACCTGGGCATGATGCTGGGCTGTCCCAACATCTATATCAAAGATGAGCGGCAAGGACCGACCGCCTCATTCAAAGACAGACAGGCGGCGGTGACCATTGCCGCGCTCAAGGAAGCGGGGATTACTGAAATGGTGGCGGCATCCACCGGCAATGTGGCAATTTCCTATTCGGCATACGCCTCCCGGGCCGGCATGAAATTATGGGCGTTTGTTACCAGCCTTGTGCCTGCCATGAAAATGCGTGAAATCGCCCTGTACGGCAGCCAGGTGATCAAAATCACCGGTTCGTATGACCAGTGCAAGCAGGTTGCCGCCGAATTCGCAAACCAGCGTCATCTCTATCAAGATATGGGCGCGCGTACCATCACCTCCATCGAGGCAATGAAGACCATCGCATTCGAGATTGCAGAGCAGTTAACCACCCTTCAGGGGGCAGGAGAAAACACACCCTGGCAAACCCCAGACTGGTACGTCCAAGCCATCAGCGGCGGAATGGGACCCATCGGCATTTACAAGGGATTCCGCGAAATGCAAACCATGGGGTGGATCGACAGAATCCCCGCCTTTGCCCCCATTCAAGCGGATGGCTGCGCCCCCATGGTCACCAGCTGGAAGCAGGGATTGGAAAAAGCCGAGGTCGTCACCTCACCCAAAACACGCATCGAAACGCTTGCCACCGGCGATCCCGGGCGCTCCTATCAATTCCTGCGCCAATATGTCAACAACACCAATGGCGCATTCGAAAGCGTCAGCGATGAAGATGCCTTCCGCGCCATGCATGTGCTGGCAAAGATGGAAGGCATCTCCGCCGAACCCGCTGCCGCAGTCGCCTTTGCGGGGCTTTTCAAACTGATTCGCGCAGGGGTCATCAAACCCAGCGACACAGTGGTGGTGAACTGCACCGGCCACACCATGCCTGCCGAAGCCGGCGTACTTGGTGAAAACTGGGCGCGCGACGTCAAGTTGATGACCAGCGAGGAAACCCCGCAGGAAGGCCTGCTTTCGGCTTTGCGTCAAGTCGCCCCGGAACGCTTCCCCAAGATTGCAATCGTGGAAGATGCCGCCGAGGCGCGCCGCCTGATCCGCCGCATCCTGCAATCGCAGGGCAGTTTCACCATTTTGGAGGCAGGCAATGGGCGCGAAGGACTCGCTCTCATCGAACGCGAACTGCCCGACCTGGTCATCCTCGACTTGATGATGCCTGAAATGGATGGATTCACCGTCATCGAAGAACTGCGGTCAAAACAGGAAACAGCCACCATTCCCGTGATCGTTGCCACTGCCAAGGAACTAACTCCCGACGAGAAAGACAGACTCAACGGTCAAATCCAATCCCTCATGCAGAAAGGCGATTTCCTCAACGATGAGTTCCTTGAAGAAGTGAAGTCATTAATAAAATAGGAAATCCACTCCTTACCTTCAAAAGGCTGGCGGCTTTGCAAAAAAAACACGCGACAGGCATTCTGGCTGCCTTCAGTTCAGCGGTATTCCTTGGGCTGGCTCCCGTCTTTGGGAAACTGGCAATCACATTGGGTTTCACGCCCTTTGCTGTTGTGGCCTTGCGCACAGGCTTTGCGGCGGGAATCCTCCTGCTGATTTTTGCCCTGTTTTACCGTCAGTATCTCTACATCTTTCCAGTAGGATTAATTGGCTGTGGACTCGCGGGCGTCACCAACGGGTTGGGCTCCCTACTCTACTACCTTGCGCTGGGAAGACTCGACGCCAGCATCGGACAATTACTCTATTCGCTGTACCCCTTCTTCGTCGCCCTCTGGCTGATCCTCGACCATCAACCTCCCAGCCGCCTCACCCTCCTCCGCGTGGGGCTTGCCACCCTTGCCGTCCTGTTGTTGACCAGCATTCCCAAAACCTCGGTGGACATGGTCGGCGTGTTGATGATGGTGGGGGCATCCATCCTGTACGCCATGCATCTGCCCATCAACCAGCGCGTGCTTTTTGAACTCCCCGCGCCCACCGTTGCGCTTTACACCCTGCTTTCGATGAGCGCCGTTGTCATCCCGGCTTACCTGATTTTTGACCGCGCCTGGCCTTCGGTGAATGTCCCCTGGTTGCCCGTGGCAGGGCTAACCTTTGTGACCATCTTCTCGCGCATTGCGCTCTTCCTGGGTGTAAAGAAAATCGGCGGGATGCAAACCGCCCTATTGGGTCTTGCCGAACTATTGATCGCAATCCTCTTTAGCCACCTCCTGCTCGGTGAAAGTTTGAGCCTGCTTCAATGGTTGGGCGCTGTCGTGCTTGGCGTCAGCCTGACGCTGGTAATGTATGAAAGTCCTGCCCCGCCGACCCACAGCGGCAAGACCGGCTGGCTCTCATGGATCCGCGCCCCAGGTTTGCCCAAGGATATTTTCGGCCCGTATGAATAAAGCAAAGTCCCTAAAAGTTTTGAAAACTTTTAGGGACTTTCTTTTTTACTTATTCCCCTCGTACAAATAACCCGTGCCGCGCACACTGACCACACGTTCCGAGAGGGATGGAAACTGGTCCAATTTGTGGCGCAGGCGGCTGACCAGCGGGCGCAGAATCTCCGGCGCCTCACGCTGGGAAGTATCGTACCCCTGGACGAGCAGAACCAGTTCGCGGTGTGAAAATACTTTTCCTTCGTTCTCGATCAGGATGCGCAAGAGCCTGCCTTCAGCGGGTGTGAGATGCTCCACCTTGTTCTTATGGCGGATCTGGCGTCGCGCCAGATCAACAATGGTGCCATCCTTGAGCGAAAATACTTCCACTGTTTCATCCACATCGGTGTTCAAAGTAGCGCCGCTTGCGCGCAACCGCACCTCATGACGCGCCAATCCCTTCTTCACGCTTGCCATCACTTGAGCAGGAGACGCAGGCTTCAGCAGGTAGTCGTGGATGCGCAAGCGCAGCGCCTGGATTGCCGTCTCGGTCGAGCCGTAGGCGGTAAGCAGGATGACCTCGGTTTCAGGCGAAATCTGGTTAACCACTTGAATCACTTCCAAGCCATCCATGCCGGGCATACGCAAATCCACGATCATCAAATCGACTGGGTGTGTGCGGACATATTCGACAGCCGCCTGACCATTTTGAACGGACGAAACGTTATGCCCCTCCAGTTTGAGAATATCGCTTAGAGACTGGCGCGCAACCGGCTCATCGTCAACCACCAAAATATTGGACTTCATTGTTATCCTCCTGTCGGTAAAAAGATGCGGAAACAAGCGCCGGAGCCGCTTTCGGAGAGCAGCTCCAAAGTACCGCCGTGTGCGGTAATTATATTGTAACTTACCGTCAAGCCCAGACCTGTGCCTCCATCCTTTGTACTATAGAATGGCTCGAAGATATTCGCCTGATCTTCCACAGAAATTCCCCTGCCCTGATCCTGAAAGATCAGTTCAACGCCATTCTTCTGCGAACGAACAACAATATTCAGAATACCGCCATCGGGCATGGCATCCATCGCATTCAGGATCAGGTTGATAAAAACCTGCTGAATTTGATTTCCAACCGCGTTGATGTGCGGGATGCCCCCCACAAAATCTACGATGACCTTGACCTGCGATTCGGACAACTGTTTTGCCATCAAATTCAAAATATATTGCAACACCTCCGCAAGGTCGACTTCCGTTTGCGAGGTTGCGCCGGGACGGTAGAAATCCAACATACGGCGGACGGTGATGATCAGGCGGTCCAACTCGGTGAGGGCAAGACCGAAATACTCGTCCCGTTTCTCCTGTGGCAGGTCGGTGCGCCCCGCAAGGTGTAGACAGTTCTGGACGGATTGGAGGGGATTGTTGACCTCATGCGCGATGGATGCGCTCATGCGCCCGGCGGCAGCCATCTTTTCAGCTTGCAGCAAAGCCTTCTGCGATTCAGCCATCCGGCGGACGTAGTCCAATTGCTCGGCATACAGGCGGGAGTTTTCCAAAGCTACGGCGGCCTGACGAGCCAGAATCTGGAAGAGTTCAAGGTCGGCTTCGCGCAGGGGCGGGCTGTTTGCATCACGGGCAGCGCACAGAACCATGCGAAGATTTGGGCGGAGAATCGGCACGAGGATTACAGCGCCAAGACCCAGTCGGGAAAGTTTTTTCTTCACTGCGGGGTCGCCGGGCCCGCTGGCGTTGATCAGCAAGGGGACAGCAGAAGAATCTACAAGGGCAACCAAATCCGGAAAACCGCCTGTCAGTTCCCTTCCCCGGAAAGTCAACAGGGAAAACGTCCCATCCTCCTTCTTTTGGTAACAGGCGGTATGCGAACATTGCAGATGCCCGGAAATGGCATTTGCGATGAGTTCGAGCAACGGCTCACGCCTGGTTTCGGAAAGCAGGGATTCGGTCACAGAAAAAAGCGGGCGCAGGGCGTTGATACGCGCGGCGTCGCGTTTTTGCTGGCTGTCGGCAAGGGCCAGTTTCACCGCATCCACCAACTCCTCGCCCTTGCTGAACGGCTTGAGGATAAGCCCATCCACCCCCTGGCGCAGGGCGCGGATGGCGGTTTCCACCGTACCGTGGCCGGTCATGATAAGCATGGCGGCATCGGGCTGTAAACGCTGGGCGTGTTGGATGACCTCGAAGCCGTCCACTTCGGGCATACGGATATCCACTAGCAGGAGGTCGATTTTGTTGTCCTTGAGATACTCGATTGCCTGGCGCGGGTCGGTTTTGGTTTGCACCTTGTAACCTGCCCGCGTCAGCAGGCGATTGCAAAGCAGCGCGATACCGGGTTCGTCGTCGACAACAAAGATGAGGGGAGTTTCCATAAATGCTTTCTTGGTTGAATAAATTAGCCCGCGCTGAGCAAAGTCGAAGCGTGATGTAAAAAAGCCCTTCGGCTCCGTTTAGGGCGGAAATTAAATCGGCAGCCAGACAGTGAAGGTGGAGCCTTTCCTGGGTTCGCTTGCAATATCAATGGCGCCGCCGTGGTCGGTGACAATTCCATAGGTGACAGAGAGACCCAGTCCTGTTCCGCCGCGGTCGCCTTTGGTGGTGAAGAACGGCTCGAAGATGCGATTCTGGTCGGCAGGTGAAATACCCACCCCGCTATCCCTGACCGACATGACGACCCAGTTGCGATCTTCGCGGACGGCTGGCGCGGTGGCGACGGATAACTCGCCGCCCTTGGGCATGGCTTGCAGGGCATTGTGAATCAGGTTGAGCAAAACCTGTTTCATCTGGTTGCGGTCGATGGAAACCCAGGGCAGGTTTTCATCGAGTTGCAGGCTCAAACCGACGTTGTTGGTCTGGATGAGGTGACGGGTAAGGGCAATGACATCACTGACGACCTCATTGAGGTCGGCTCGGGTGCGGGTGCGTTCGCCCTGACGTGAGAAATCCAGCAGGCGGCGCACTACATCGCTGGCGCGGTGCGCTTCGCGTGAGACCATTTCCAGCTCTTCACGGTGCGAAAAATCCTGCGGCAAATCTTCCAACACGAGTTCAGAAAAGCCTGTGACCGTCGTCAGCGGGTTGTTCAATTCATGGGCAATGCCCGCCGCCATCTCGCCAACCGCGGCAAGTTTGGCGGCTTGAATCAACCTGTTTTCGGCGGAGCGTTGGGCTTCCATGCGCGCGTTCAATTCGACTTCGGTCACCCGCAATTGGCGGATGGTTTCCTGCAATCGCTGATACTGGTTGGCGCTGGTGATGACCGAAGTGAGAATGCCCGCAAGCGATTCAATCGAGATCAGATCGTTGTGCGAGAAGGCATTTGATTCGCGGCTTTCCACGTCGATCAAGCCGAGGATGGTCTCCCCGTCTTTCAACGGGACGCAAATCTCGGAGCGCGCCTCCCAACCTTTGAGTGGGATGTATCGTTTTTCCTGCCGCGTGTCGTTGACAAGAATGCTCTCGCCCGTGCGCGAAACATGTCCGGTAATGCCTTCACTGGTGAGGAAATCACGCCCGTCAAGCGCGTGGATGACCGTTTCAGACTGCGTACCGCCAATGCCCTGAAACATGGTCCGCCGCTCCTCATCCATCAGCAGGACAACAGCCAGTTCGTATTTAAAATATTGCGCCACCAGATCGGCAGAGATGGAAACGACTTCCTTCTTGTTTGTGAGACCGATCACCTGTTGCACCACTTCGTGGATCAAGCCGAGGCTGCGGGCGCGTCCCTCTGCTTCTTCGCGCAGGCGGGTGTACTCGATCAGGCCCGCAAGATAACTGGTGATGACCACCATCAGGTGTTCGTCATATTGACTGAAGGCTTCGGCGCGCAGGTTTTCGATGATCAACACCCCAATAGCCTGTCCGCGATATTTCAAGGGGACCATCAGCAGAGAGCGCGCACCTTTGCTCAAGGGGACGAAGCCCTCCTTCACGGTATCCACAATACGGCGTGTGCGGCCCTCCTTCAACACAGGCTGGATGGAATGTCCGGCGAGCGACACGCTGACCACATTCAACTTGCCTTCGAACATGCGATAATCGCGCAAAACTCGTCCATCGCTGGAACGCAGGAAGAGGGCGATCAATTCGGTGTTGAAGGCGCGGGAGAGCAGACCAAAGACGCGCCGCGCAATCTGATCCAAATTTTGGGCGGAGGATATGGTAAGCACAAAGTCATTGAGCAGGCCCAACCGCCGCAGGTGCGCCGCCATTTCAGAGAATGTGACCAGCACTTCCACGGAAGGCGAAACCTGCATGGCCAGTTCGCGCAACTGTCCCACTTCGCCGCGTGAAAATTCCTTCTGCCGCCAGATTGCCACCACCCCGATCAACCGCTGGCCGATCACCAGCGGCAGGCAGACCCAAACCTGGATGCCGGATTTGAGCGAGCCATGGGGGAGATTATCCCAATTGGGTTGTTCGCGGGTGATGACCACCTCGGAAAGAGAGCGGTTGACGCGGCGCAGGATTGGGTTCTCGTCGATTAGCATGGATACGCCCTGTGCTTTGGGGTCGTTCCATTCGGCTTGAATATCGAGCGATTCGCCACGGCGGATTGCCAGCCACGCCCCCTGACAGGCAGATGCCTGCACGAAAGTGGCAAGAGTTTTTCCGATGGCAAGAGGCAGATCGGAGGCGATGCCAGATTGAAGGTCGGGGAGAAAGGGTTGGCTGGGAGAATTGGAACGACCCGCCAGCAGCGAAGCGGTCAGCTTCCAAATCCGCTGGGCGTCGGAGGATAATTCATCTGCGCCAACGAGAACCACTTGTGACGTGCCATCGACCGGGAAGGCGAAAATGCGCTCAACTTCCAATCCACCGGGGTCGGCGAGGGAGGTGGAACGGGAATGTCCCCCGCTGAGCGCGCCACACAGCCACGCATCCACCGAGTAGCGGCTCATGAAACCAATCAATTCATTTTGTGTCGTCTTCGTCAGGCGATGGACGGCGTGCAAAATCCACGCACCACCGACACGCTCTGCCAGTACAGCCCAATTGGCAGAAGAGAGCAGCGCGGCTTCTTTGAGCGGGAATTGAACGCCGGGTTCGTTTTGCATGGCTCTGTGACAAATTATATACCCGCTCCCCCATCGCGGGTTCTCTTCATAAGTCAGGGGAAACGGCTAGAAGTTCATCGCATCTGCGCCGATCAGCCCGACAACGAAGATGAAGTAAATCGCGGCGCAACAAATGCCCACGACCCACAAGCCGATTCCAATCCAGCCCATGATGATGCCGGCGGTCGCCATGCCGTCACCCGAAGCTTTCGGCGGCACAGAGCGGGTTTCCTTGCGGGCTTGGTAGCCAGCCCAAACAGCGACAATGCTGGCAATGAATGGGAAGAGGGTCAAGCCCAAAATCCCGGCAATCAGGCTGATGAGCGCCAGGTTGCTGTTGGGCAGAGTATTGACTGGGTATGGTTGCTGGTTGTTCTCGTACATGAGGCTTTCTCCTTTGTTTTTTGTTGTCATTATACAACGCAGCGCAAGAGTTCGCGTTGAGAATTTCGCCCCTGGAGGACAGCGCATTTTTTACCCATGAACCAACTTTGTTTGCAGCATATTAAACCCACCCCCGCTGATAAATGCCGAATTTGCAATAAACTTCGAAGCCGATGCGGTGGTACAGCCGCAAGGCATTGGGATAAGTGGTCTGCAAAGCTCCGATGCGATAGCCCATTTTCTTTGCCTCTTCGTAGATCAGCAGGGTGATGGCGGTTCCCAATCCATGCTGGCGGTAATCGGGGCGGGTGGCGATGTTGTAAAGCCCGGCCACGCCGGCGCCCAAATGCAGGGAGCCTGTGGCGACCACCCCGCCATCGGCGAACATCGCGTAATGCCGCCACTCGGAATCGGGGGCAAAACTGAGTTGACCGAAGATATCCAGCGTGAGCGGAATCTCAGCGGCAGGAATGCCGAAGGTGGCGGCAAATAGGGGCATCCACATCTCCAACTCGGACGGGGTGGTGACCGGCTCGAAGGCGTAGTCCAAATCGGGCGGCGTAAACTCCGACAGCCGGTCTAATTCCGCAGCCATGCCAATCATGTCGCGGTTATGGGTCAAACCGTGTGCCTGCAAGACCCTGCCGAGGTTGGCAGGCTGTGAAAGCGGACCCACCCACCAGGTCAACGGGGTGAGGGTGCGGCGAAAGGGGTCCAGCGCTTCCTTGATTTGCAGGTCGAGTTTTTCGCTGGAGAACTGGGCGCAGGTGATGCCGTTGTAGCCGATTCGTTCCAGCCCGGAGGTGAACCAGGTTGGGTTCCCGGTACGCAGGCGTCCGCCGGGCAGGGTTGCAAAATCGTGTGATTTGGCAGAGAGGTTTTCTTCGACGAGGCGGGCAAAGTCAGCCGCCAAGAGGCGAGTCCTGTTTGAAGCGATGGTATTCATGAGGAAGTTTTCCCCTGTTCGCGCAGATCGGTTTTTAAAATCAACACGGTTTTGATCATGGAAACTCCTTTCACGTCACGCACACGATAGAGTATACCCGACTGTAATTACCCTGAAAACGCAAATGGTACAATACCCGCATGACCTCTCTCACCATCATCGGCGGCGGATTGGCGGGCAGTGAAGCCGCCTGGCAAGCCGCCCAGCGCGGAATCAAAGTGCGACTCTACGAAATGCGTCCCGCCCACCCGACGGGTGCGCACCTGACCGGCGACCTTGCGGAACTGGTCTGCTCGAACTCGCTTGGCTCGAACCTGCCCGACCGCGCTTCGGGCGTGTTGAAAAACGAACTGCGCGAATTGAATTCCATGCTGTTGGACTGCGCCGAAGCCGCGTCGCTGCCTGCGGGCGGAGCGCTGGCAGTAGACCGCGAAGACTTCGCCCGCCGCGTCACCGGGAAAATTCAAAGCCACACCAACATCGAAATCATCCGCGAGGAAGTGACCGAGATTCCCCAGTCGCCTGCCATCATCGCCAGCGGACCGCTAACCTCGGAAAGCCTTTCGCAATCCATTGCCCAACTGAGCGGCAGCGAATCCCTCTTTTTCTTCGACGCCATCGCGCCCATCGTCCACGCGGATTCGATCAACATGGAGATTGCCTTCCGCGCCTCGCGCTACGGTACACAAAGCCGCCCTTCGACTGCGGACGTTGCAAACAACGCAACGCCCTCCGCTCAGGACGACGAAGGCGACTATATCAACTGTCCGTTCACGAAAGACGAATACTACGCCTTTGTGACTGCCCTGCAAACTGCCGAACGCATCGAACTACGCTCTTTTGAAGACGCGATTCAATCGGGCGTGAAAGCGGGACAATTCTTCGAAGGTTGTCTGCCCGTCGAGGTGATTGCCTCGCGGGGAGTTGATTCCCTTGCCTTCGGACCCATGCGCCCCGTCGGTCTGCGTGACCCGCGCACAGGACGCCGCCCCTACGCCATCGTCCAACTGCGGCAGGATAATCTGGCGGGCAGTCTTTACAACCTCGTCGGCTTCCAGACCAATCTCAAATTCACCGAACAAAAGCGCGTCCTGCGGATGATCCCCGGCCTCGAACATGCCGAGTTCGAACGCTACGGACAAATGCACCGCAACACCTTCATCGCCTCGCCCAAATTGCTGCGACCCACCCTGCAACACATCACCCGCGACGATCTTTTCTTCGCGGGGCAAATCACAGGCGTCGAGGGGTACATGGGCAACATCGCCACGGGAGCGCTGGCAGGCATCAACGCGGCGCGGATGCTCGATGGCAAGTCCCCGCTCACACTTCCACTGGAGACCATGCTCGGCGCGCTCTGCCACTACATCACCCACGCCGACCTCAAAGACTTCCAGCCGATGAAAGCCAACTTCGGCATCCTTCCGCCG
>CAILWD010000160.1 GCA_903837815.1 uncultured Chloroflexota bacterium
ATTCGGGTCGAACTTGGCGCTTTGCAAAACGGGGTTGAAAATGCGGAAGTACGGCGCGGCGTCGGTGCCTGTGCCTGCTGTCCACTGCCAGCCGCCGTTGTTGGGGGCGATGTCGCCATCGAGCAGGTTTTCCATGAACCATGCCTCGCCCCAACGCCAGTCGATCAGCAAGTCCTTGACGAGAAACGACGCCACGATCATGCGCGCGCGATTATGCATCCAGCCCGTTTCTTTGAGTTGACGCATGGCGGCGTCCACGATGGGCATTCCTGTGAATCCGTTTTTCCACGCGGCGAATTCGGATTCATCATTCTGCCAGGGGATGTTCGCCAGCGATGGGTTGAAGGCGGTCTTTGCGACATGCGGGAAGTGATAGAGGATTTGAATGTAAAACTCGCGCCAGATGAGTTCGTTGAGCCAGGTCTGCGGTACTAAGACTTCGGAAGTCTCCGAGACTTCCGAAGTCTGTTTTGAGGCGTGGACGGCTTGCCGCATGGAAATCATACCAAAACGGATGTAGGGCGAGAGGGCAGAGGTTCCGTCCAGGTCCATGCGGTTGCGGAGGTCGTGATAAGTTGGTAATTGGTAATTGGTAAATTGGGTCAGTCGGCGTTGGGCTTCGAGTTCGCCAGCGGGGAAAAGTAAATTGGATTTATGGGTTGGCAGAGGTTCAGAGAAAATATTTTTTGGTGTGGAAATTTTTGTTGGCGCGGGTAGGAGGTGAATTTCCGTCAGCAAGGATTTCCAAACTTTGGAGTAGGGCGTGTAAACGGTGTACGGTTTCCCGTCGGCTTTTTTGACGTGGCTGGGATGGTGAACCGTTTGCCCCGCAATTAATGTCAGCGGGAGTTTGGCTGTAATTCGAGAATCGCGGCGTTGGGCGTAGGGCGTGTAATCCTCTTCGGCGAAGATGGAGTCTGCGCCCGTTTCTTGAATCAACTGACTCAGGACTTCGAGAGGGTTTCCCTTGCGAGTTACGAGATACGAGTTGCGGGTGCGGAGGTCATTGTCCAGCGCGGCGAGACCTTCGTAAAGGAAACCCTTCCGACGTGACGATGCTGAGGAAAAGGCTGGGTCGAGGATAAAGACTGGGAGCACGTCACCAGCTTCCAGCGCGGATTCCAGCGTGGGGTTATCCGCCAGCCGCAAGTCGCGTCGAATCCACCAGATCGAGGTCATATTTATTCCACAGCGGGCACGGGTTGTTTTTGATTCAGTGTGGCGACGATCGGGTGGTTGTAAATTGTGAGGAAGACATACACGCTGACTCCGACCATCACCGCCGCGCCGAAGACGCCAGGCGCCCAGGTTCCGATTTGTTGCAAGAGCGCGCCGCCGAGGATGGGGGCGATGATGCGGGTGGCGCTCTCCACCGACGCCGAAAGACCGAGGATGCCGCCAATCTCCTGCGGGGCGACGGCTTTGGTCAGCGTGGACGAAAGAAGGGTGTTGAGCAATCCGCCAGAGAGGGCGGTGGGAGTCATGATGATGTAAACCCATAAAACTGATGGAGCCAGCGCCCAGCCGAGGAGCGAGAATCCCATCAACACGACAGACGCGGTGATGAGGACATCTTCACGGAATTGGCTGGTCAGCCGCCCGACGAGGAAGCCTTGTACGATGACCGACAGCACGCCGACATAGGTCAGCACGAAGCCAGTGTCGCGGGCGGAGAGATTGAACTTTTGCAGGGCATACAGGGAGAAGATGGTTTGGAAGATGGCGAAGGCGAGACCGAAGAAGAAGCGGGTGATGAGTAATGAGCCAGTGAATGGACGCTGGAATGCGACGAGCAGCGCGTTTAGCGTAACGGCGGGGCGTTTCTCGTTCATCTGACTGCGCTTGTCTTCAGTCAGTGATTCGGGCAGCCAGGCGTAAATCAAAATCAGGTTGATGAGAGAGACTGCGGCGGCGGCGAAGGCCGGGACGGCGTAGCCCCACTGGCTGAGCAATCCGCCTGTGACGGGCCCGATGATGAAGCCGAGACCGAACGCCGCGCCGATCATGCCCAAGCCCTTCGAGCGGCTCTTTTCGTCGGTCACGTCGGAGATGTAGGCTTGCGCCACGCTTAGGTTGCCGCCCGTCAGCCCATCGAGGATGCGGCTGGCGAAGAGCATCCACAGGGCGTTGGCGAAGCCGAGCAGCAAAAAGCCGAGAAACGTCCCGAAGACGCTGACCAGTAAAACGGGTCGGCGTCCGAAGCGGTCTGAGAGGCGACCGAGGATCGGAGCGCCGATCAACTGCATGAGGGCGTACGAGGCGATCAAAATTCCAG
>CAILWD010000161.1 GCA_903837815.1 uncultured Chloroflexota bacterium
GTCTCGGTGGCTCCGTGGTTAGGACTTTGGACTTTCGCAAGAGGTCTATTTTAGGATTTACCTGACTGAAAAAACATGTGAACACACCGTCCCGAAGGTTTTTCGAGAAATCGTGTTTCAAGCCTCAACCTTCGGGACGTTTTTGCCGCATTACAGCCACCGCCTGACGCGGGAACAATACTCGGCGAACTCTTTCTTGAATTCCTTTTCGAGATAGGCTTCCTCGTGTTTGATGACCATATTATTCGTGAACGTCACAAGGGGAAAGACAAGAAGGATGCCCCAATAAACTCCCATGTTCAGGGGAAGCCCGATCAGCATGAATACAAAACCCAGGTAGATCGGATTTCGCGTGAATCGATACACTCCAGACGTGACCATAACTTTGGTCGGTTTTTTGGGATCGCTCGAAGCGCGGGCGCGTCTGAATTCAATCAAAGACAGGACGCCTAAAACAAAACCGAGGGCGGTAAGTCCCAAGCCGAGCCATTTGACGAAGGCGGGAGTGGATATGGGCAATGGAGCCAGCCACCCCAACAGGATTGCCATTGTGATGTGAATCATCGCCAGAATTGGAGCGGGGATTCTAAGTCCAACGCTTTTTGGGGATTTGGTCATGTTACCTCAAATTCAAATTGCTCCATCGGGGGCTTAGCCTTCGATGGAGCGGCAATATCAATTATGAAACGCCTTCACCGCATCCAGCGCTTTGTTCCACTGCGCCAATTTGGCTTCACGGTCAGAGGCGGACATCTTGGGGGTGTAAGCTTTTTCTGACTTCCAATTTTTCGAAAGATCGTCGAATGTGACACCAAGCGCGGAGACGCCCGCGAGGTTGGCAATGCCGATGGCGGTGGCTTCCAATGCAGCAGAGACTCGCACCTCAAGATCGAGCAGGTCGGCGATCATCTGCATCAGGTAGGGGTTGCCCGATGGTCCGCCATCCACTTTCAGGTGCGGCGGTTTTTGTCCCAAATCCTGCGACATCGCCATCACCACTTCGTACACACGGCAGGCGATTCCATCCAGCGTGGCGCGGACAATGTCGTCGGATGTGGTGCTGCGATTTAGACCGAACATCGCGCCGCGGACATCTGTCCGCCAGTGCGGAGCGGCAAGCCCCTGCAAGGCTGGGATGACGACCACGCCTGAATCGTTGGAGCGCAGGGCGGAATCGTGGCTGGCGGCGGAATCGGGGATGACCTTCAAGTTGTCTCTCAGCCATTGCACAGCCGACCCCGTGACGAAGATTCCGCCGTCGAAGGCGTAGGCGGTGTGACCGTCGAAGTTCCAGCCGACCGTGGTCAGCAATCCGTTGTTCGAAAGTTTCGGCTTGTCGCCGATGTTCATCAAAAGGAAACTGCCCGTACCGAATGAACATTTCATCTCGCCCGCTTTGAAACAAGCCTGCCCGAAAAGCGCGGCTTGCTGGTCAACCAAAAGCGCGTGAAGCGGAAGCGGTTTGCCGTTGCCGAAATCCACGTCGCCCACGTGACCCGCCGATGGTTTAACTTCGGGCAGCATCGAGCGCGGCACGTCGAATAATTTCAGCAGGTCTTCGTCCCAGTCAAAAGTGTTGACGTTGAACAAAAGTGTGCGCGAGGCGGTGGATGGGTCGGTGATGTGCAGTTTACCGCCGCTCAACGCCCAGATGACCCAGGTTTCGGTGGTGCCGAATTTCAGCTTGCCTTCGTGTGCCTGCTTGCGGATGTCGGGATGGTTTTCGAAGACCCATTTCAGTTTTGGCGCGGAGAAGTAGCTGTCGAGCAGCAGCCCCGTCTTTTGACGGATGGCTTCAGTGTCCGCGCCGAGCGCAGTCGAGGCGGCAAGTTCTTCGCAGACCGATTGTCCGCGTGTGTCCTGCCAGACGATGGCAGGAGTGACAGGCTCGCCCGTGTCCTTGTCCCAGACGATGAAGGTCTCGCCCTGGTTGTCGAAGCCGACTGCCGAGATTTCGTATTTCGCCAGCAAGGGAGCGCAAGCCTCCTTCACCGTGCGGACAATGTCGGCGGGTTCCTGTTCCACCCACCCCGCCTGTGGAAAGCGGGCGGGCAGTTGCGCCGAATTCTTTTCCACCATTTCGCCAAGTTCATTGACGATGACTGCGGTGGTTTGGGTTGTGCCTTGATCGATGCCGAGCAGGTATTTCATTGTGCCTCCGAAGAAACAAAAAATGATTGCTGTGAAGACCTGACAGGTTTCCATAAAACCTGTTCGATCAATTCAATTTTATCAAAACCTGTCAGGTCTCTAAAAAGCGGCGACTCTTTCGAGACGCCGCTTTTCATGGTTCATAACTGTCGCAAAATCAACAGGTCGTTAATCTTTGTATTGCGCTTCGATTTCGGCGATCTTGGCCTGGTTGGCTTTGATCTTGTCGCCTTCGGGAACGCCTTCGAAGCGATTGCGCTCAAAGGCAAACCAAAGGATGGGCAGAACAACTACCATGCCAATGGTGAAATACAAAACCTTTTCGTTGGGCGGGAAGAAGCCGGTAATGGCAAGGACAACGCCAGCCAGCACAGCGATGACCGCATTGATCTTGGAGAAACCGCCGAGGTTAAAGGGACCCTTCTCAGGCCACTTGGCAGTTCCTTCGGCAAAGAAGCCCGCCGCGATGGGCATGGTCATGGACAGATATAGGAAGACCGCGCAAGCCACAGCCAGCACAAGGTAGTACGGGGCGTATACGGTGCTGAGGAGAGCGAAAATTGCGGAAGTCCAGATGGCATAGGTGGGGGTGCGGTAAACGGTGCTGACGTGCGAAAGCGCCTTAGAGAAGGGCAGTCCGCCGTCACGCGCAAAGGCGAACATCATGCGGGAGGTGGAGGTGAGACCAGCCAGAGCGCATAAGAAGTTCACGATCACCATGCCGGCGGCGAGTGTAATGCTCCACCACTTGGGCATGAGGGATGCTCCCCACATGTAGAAGAAGGATCCCCATCCCGCTGCGCCAGCCTCTTCGATGCTGGGCATGGTCAAAACGTAAGCCGCGACAGCGACCAAACCGAACAGCCAGGACCAGAACACAGCCTGATACATGCCCTTCGGAACATTGATCTGGGCGTCTTGGGTTTCTTCCGAAGTATGCGCGGAGGCGTCGTAGCCGGTCAGGGTGTAGCATACATAGGACAGACCAAGCAAAAAGGCGAAAGCTGCGCTTCCAGTCTGGAACGGAACCACATCGCCGCCCGCAGCGCCTGTGAAGTTTTGGAACGTTACCAGGCGGGAGAAGTCCAATGCTACCGGGCTAAAAACGAACAGGGTGACGATCAAAGCAATGGTAAGGGCGAAGATCAAATAACCGCTGAAGTCGGTTAATTTGGTTGTGACTTCGATGCCGTAGTGATTCAAGAGCGACTGGGCGGCCAGCACGACCACCATGAAGAAGAACTGATGCCAGTAACCAAAGCCGGAAACATCAACACCAAGCGCGGTACCGAGGAACAGGTCTTTGAAGAAGACCGAGTAGAGTAACACGTCAACCGAAGAAACCACGCAAATCAAACCGATGAGGTTGAACCAGGCAGTCGCCCATCCCCAGAATTTACCGCCGAGGTGAGAGCTCCAGTGATACAAGCCGCCTGCCGTCGGGAAGGACGAGGCAATTTGTCCCATGCCGAGGGCAACCGTCATGCCCAGAAAACCACCCACAAACCAGATCCAGAAAGCGCCGCCAGATCCAAGGGAGTTAAAAGCCGCAGGGAAGGCGGAGATTCCGCCTGCAAGGATACAAATGATCGAAAATGAAATTGCGAAATTCGAGAAGCCGCTCATGCGGCGTGCAAGTTGCTGGGCATACCCCATTTTATGCAGTACTTGCTTGTCGTGCTCTAGCACCTTGTTTTCTTTACTCATGCCTAACATTCTCCTTCTTGTGGAATTTTGATATGGACACGAACAAAACAAAAACCCTAGTGCAATTCGGTTGTATCGCTACTGTGCCTCCTTCTTAAATTTGTGCGGGGAAAGAATGTGGATTGTCAACAACTTGTGTCAAACTAAAGACAGTTTGACGTGTTGTGAACAAATTTGACGCATTATGACACATTTTTTTTGTTTTGATAATAGAAAATATATTCTAAAAACTTTCATGGGGCTGAATTTTCCCATAGAATGTTTATCTTTTTTGAGCGCTTTCTCATATACCAGCCTGTCAATTCGATAAACCAACCGCAGATTGTGGCATTTTTTCTGTTGCTCATTTCCTCCAACTCTGCCAGATCGTAGAGTTCGATCCCCTCGATCTCGTCTGGATCGAAAGTTACTTTATCAGGATCGACCATGCCTTCGTACAGTGTGCTGATTTCGTTATCATTGGGTCCGTAATTCATCCTGAATCTGACCAGCGGCTTGATCTCGATTCCCTCCACGCCCATTTCCTCTTTCATGCCGCGCACTGCCGCTTCGAGGTAACTTTCCCCAGCTTTGACATGCTCCGATACCGTACAGTCCAGAAGGGAGGGATACTGTGCCCGATCCCTGCTTCGTTTTTGCACCAACAATTTTCCGTCTGGCGCAAACAGGAACACATGCACGCCGCGGTGTTGCAAGCCAAGCCGATGCGCCGTCGAGCGGGTTTCCCGTCCGATAACCTGGTCTTCATCGTCCACAATGTCGAAGAATTCTTCCATGCCTGCCTCATTCAAAAATCGAAGGTCAAAGGTCGAAAGTCTGACTTTTGACCTTCAACCTTTGACCCGTAACTTGTAACTCGTAACTTGTAACCCGTTCTACCCGAACAGCACCATCAACTGCTTCACATGGACAACGCCGTCGAAGCCCTTGACATCGCCCTTGCGCATTTTGGCTTTTTCGCCGTCGGGATCGCCGAGGCAGGAGACGATCACATCGCCCGCTTCCACGTCTTCCTTTTCGGTGTAGCCGTTGGTGGTGACGATGACCTTCGCGCCCGCGGCTTTGGCGGCTTTCACGCCGTTTTTGGAATCTTCGACCACGAACACTTCATCGGGGCTGAGTCCCAATTTGGAGAGCGCCAGGTTGTAGATTTCGGGGTCGGGTTTTTTCTTCTCGACCACGTCGCCAGCCAGCACGATCTCGAACTTGATATCCGACAGGATTTTTTCGGTGATGGCTTTGGCTGCCTGCTCGTTGGATGTGGTGCAGACGCCGATCTTGATGCCAGCTTCCATCGCTTCCTTCATGAAGCGGTGAATGCCGGGACGCAGGGGCAGTTTGCCGGTCTCGATCAGTTCCACGAACAGGGCGGTCTTGCGCTTGTGCATATCCTTGACGAGGACGTCGATTTCCTCTTCGGTCAACGGTTTCGAGAAGCCCTTGGTCTTCCAGTGGTGCTTCATGCGTTCCTTGCCGCCCGCGATCTGGAGCAGTTCGTGGTAATACTCCACGCTCCATTCGTCGGTGAAGCCGAATTCCTTGAAGGTCATGTTGAACGAAACACGGTGTCCGTCGCGTTCGGTGTCGATGATCACGCCGTCCTGGTCGAAGAACACTGCTTTGATTTTAGACATGGTTTCCTCCGGTCGCATGTCATTGCGAGGAGGGCGCTCTTCCCGACGAAGCAATCTCCTTGTCCCAGGGGATTGCTTCGGGCTGGCGCCCTCGCAATGACATAATTATTATTTCTTCACGCCAAAGAACTCAAGCATGGTGTTGACAAACAATTCGTTTTCTTCCGCCGTGCCGATGGTCACGCGGAACCAGCCTTCGGAGCCGTACTTCTTGCTCTCGCCGCGCAGAATGATGCCCTTTGTTTCCGCGTAAGCAAGCGCTTCCTTGCCGGTCTTGCCGGTTTCGCCGCAGTCGAAGAGGATGTAGTTGGCTTTGGAGTTCATGACATAGAAGCCGGGGATGACGCTCAACGACTCGGTGATGAAATCCACGGCTTGGTTGTTGAACTTGACGCGCTCTGCAAGTCCTTCCTGGTCTTCGAACGCCGCCAGCGCCGCCCACATGGGAACGGTTCCCACATTCCAGGGCAGCAGCGACCCGGAGATCTGGTCGATGACCGGCTTGGCAGCCAGGGCATAGCCGAAGCGCATTCCAGCCAGACCGTACGCCTTCGAGAGGGTGCGGGTGATGATGACGTTTTCGTATTTCTTCGTCAATTCCACCTGCGACATCTTCAGCCCGGCATATTCCACATAGGCTTCATCCACCACGAAGGGGATGCCCGTCTCGGCGATGGTCACAAAATGCTTCGCGTCCATGAAGTTGCCGGTGGGGTTGTTGGGGTTGGCGACCACGATGATCTTGGTCTTGGGAGTGACGGCTTTCAGGATGGCTTCGGGATCGTATTCCATCTTGTGATCCTTGTAGACCATTTCCACCGAAACCATCTTTGCGCCAAGCAGTTTCCCGCGCAGACCGTAGATGCCGAAGCAGGGGGTATGCTGGATGACTTCGTCGCCGGGCTCGATGAACATGCGGAAGATGTTGTCGTACACTTCGCTGGAGCCGTTGCCGATCATCACGTTGTAGGGACCTTCGAGTCCGTTCATTTCCGCGATCTTGCTGCGGACAACCAGACCCTGGTCGGGGTAGCGATTCGTCATCTTGGCGTACTTGAACATCGACTCCAAGACCTTGTCCGAAGGCGGGAGCGGATTTTCATTCGACATCATGCGATGCAGTTTGGGGTCTCTCCATGCCTTTTCGATGTGGTCCGAAATGTACATCGGGATGCCCTTAACCCACGGGGCGTAGAATTCTTCGACCTTTTTCATTATGTTATTCTCCTGTTGTATGTGTAAGGTAGGCACGTATACAAGCACACAGGTTTACGTGCCTACTTGTTTACCTGTTTACTTCTACGCCTTGCCTACGCTCTCCACCATCTCCATCCAGTGGATGACGGCTTTGCGGGTGGCGTCGCGGACGAATTTGTCGATCTTGCCGGGGTCGTACTCGTCGCGGTGGGCGGAAATATATTCCCACTTGGCGTCGATGAGGGTGCGCTTCAACTCGGTGGAGACGTTGAACTTCGCGCCGCCAGCCGCCAGCAATTTCTTGATCGTCTCCTCGGGCAGACCCGTTCCGCCGTGGACGACGAGCGGGGTCTTGATGCCGTTACCGTTCAACATCTGGTTGATGGTCGCCATGCGCTCGGTGTCGATCTTGGGGTTCTTGGTCTTGTACACGCCGTGAGCGGTGCCGATGGCGGGGGCGAAGATGTCCACGCCGGTGCGTTCGCAGAATTCGACGGATTGTTGCGGGTTGGCGAGTTGCGCTTCATCTTCCGCGACCTTGATCTGGTCTTCCACGCCGCCCACGGTTCCCAACTCGCCTTCGACCGAGATGCCGCCGATCTTGTGGCAGTAATCTACCACTTCCTTGGTCTGGCGGATGTTCTCTTCGTAAGACTGCTTGGAAGCGTCGATCATGATGTTGGTGTAGCCGGCGTCGGCGCACTTCTTGCAATATTCGATATCGGTGCAGTGGTCGAGGTGCAGGCAGACCGGGACAGGCGCTTTCTGCGCCAGCGTGCGGAAGATCGCCACCATCATGTCGGTGCCGAGGAATTGCGACGGCTTGACGGAGGTTTGGACAATCACAGGCGATTTGGTTTCGATGGCGGCGTCAACCACCGCTTCGAATTGCAGCAGGTCTGTGACGTTGAACGCGCCGACGGCATACTTGCCTTTCAGCGCTTCGACCATGATTTCTTTTGCGTTTACGATGGACATGTTTACTCCTTTTTTTGGGTAATTCCTGAGTGAGTAGGCGTACACAAGTTTACAGGCAGACAAGTAAACAGGTGGACTCACTAACCTGTGTACCTGTTTACCCGTCTACCTTTTTTTACCTTTTGCCGCAACATCCTTTAGCCACTGGTCCCAGCGCGGGTCGGTGACGTGCTGGCGGTAGCGACCAAACCACAGGTCGGCATAGCCTTGGAAGTCTTCTTCCAGTTGTGAAATACCCGTCTGGGTGGTGCCCCACATGGACTCGTGTAATTCAGACATGGGCCACATCAATTTCAGGCGCGCAAAATTCTTGGGCGTCACTTCGCCAAAATATTCCTGCAGGAAGAACCGGACCTGGTCATCGCTCAGGCGGTGGTGATGGCAGAAGTTGCCGAGGTCGAAGAAGATGTCGCCCATGCCGGCGTATTCCCAATCCAGCAGGCGGATTTCGCCGATCTCGCCGGGGGTATCCTCATCCATCCAATTCAGGTTGAGCAGGTCATTATGGCAGGGGGTTGGGACGTAGGGGTCTTTTAACAGGGCTTTTTCCAC
The DNA here is from genome assembly GCA_903837815.1 of uncultured Chloroflexota bacterium. Lineage (GTDB taxonomy): Bacteria > Chloroflexota > Anaerolineae > Anaerolineales > Villigracilaceae > Villigracilis. The sequence continues at coordinate 8,220 of CAILWD010000161.1, forward strand.
TTCCCGCGCCTTCTGCATAATCCAGTCGAAATCGACGGGGAATTTGCAGTTGTGTTCCTTCGAGACCTTGACCAGCATTTCTACGCGGCGGAATACATTGAATGTGCTCTTCAATTTGGGAGCGCGGGTGTGGAAGAGGCGGATTTTTCTGACAATGCGGGTGAGGTACTCTGGTTTGATGATGTCGGCGGGGGCGATGTGTTTGCCGTTGATAAAGCGGGTGAGCAGATAGCCTTCAGGTTCGATGAAATACATAACGTCGGGCGCAATGCCAAGTTCTCCCGCCACTTTGTTGGCGGCATGTTCCACGTCGCGTTTGATGCCCAGCATTTCTGTATTCGCGCCCGTAATTCTTAACACGTATAACTTGCCGTCCGCTTCGATCTTGTAGTTCATGTTTGTGATTCCGCCGGTGAGCGGCGTTGTTTTCATGTTTTTTGCCTCAGCCAGAAACGGCACTTTGGCGATGACTTCGTTGACTGAAAGACCCATGACGTTTTCTCCTAACTTGTAACTTGGTTGAATTTTGACGTACCTGAATACTTTCGAAAAAAGAGGGGGTGGTTAATTTTCTTCCTGAGCGTTCCTCCTAAATCGGACAA
>CAILWD010000162.1 GCA_903837815.1 uncultured Chloroflexota bacterium
ATCATCGCATCATCTGAAATCCATGCGTTGCGCGCAATCATCATCAGGTAAAAAAGCAGCAGGGAGAAAACAACCAGCGTCTTCTCTTTGTGGGAAGGAATTGTCATTAATAGATATATACGGGCTCGATGCCGGTGAAGCCTGAGGATAGAATTAGAAAAAGAACGTAAATCAAATAAATAAAAGGCAACAGAGACAATGCCCATGAAAAAATGGGGTCGTCCTTGCTGATGGCAAATGCAGAGCCCATCAGGAGGATCGGCAGGGACCGTACAGCCCAGCCGAAAGCCGTTACCCCGCCCCGGGTATAGGCGAAGGGGATCAGTAAAATGGAGGCAAAGAACATCCAGCCTGCATCCTTCTTGATCAACGAAAAGAGCATCAAGACCATTGCCAGCCCGGCAATAACCATGCCGGGAATTCCATAAGCGAGAAAGACCAATGTATTGGTTACCACATCCATACGACCCTACCCCGCCAGTAACCGCTTAGCGGCTTTATTGTGTTTTTCGATCAATTTCTGTGCGTCCACCGTCGCCAGTTGACCTTCCTTCACAACGAATTTCCCGTTCACGACCGTATAATCGACATTCATGGATTGACCAAAGACAACCGCCGAGACGGGATCGTGCATCCCGGTGTAGGGCAACCTGTTCAGGTTGATGGCGAAGAAGTCGGCGCATTTACCAGCTTCGAGGCTGCCGATGTCGGCACGTCCCAAAACCGCCGCCCCGCCGCGTGTGCCGAGGTGAAGCGCGTCGCGGGCGGTCATCAACTTGCGGTTGGGGTCGTTGGAAAGCGAGTAACCCGTCAGTCCGTCTTTTACGCGGGAGACCAGCATCGCATTGCGGACTTCCGCCAGCAGGTGCGAGCCATCGTTCGATGCGGAACCGTCCACGCCCAAGCCGACGTTGACGCCGGCGGCGCGATATTCTTTTACGGGAGCAATGCCCGAAGCAAGCCGCATGTTCGAGGTGGGACAATGCGCCACGCCGCAGTCATGTTTGGCGAAGACCTTGATTTCCTCGTCGTTGACCCAGACCGCGTGCGCGAACCAGACATCGCCGCCCACCCAGTCCACTTCCTGCATGTACCCCACGGGACGATGACCAAACATCTGCTGGCAAAATTGTTCTTCGTCTTCGGTTTCAGCCAGATGGGTGTGCAGGTGAACGCCGTATTCCCGCGCCAATTTTGCCGACTGCTTCATCAAATCAGATGTAACGCTGAACGGCGAACAGGGAGCAAGCACGATTTGGGTCATTGCGCCGGGATTGGCGTCGTGATATTTTTCGATCAGGCGTTGGGAATCTTTGAGAATGTTTTCCTCGGTGTCGACCACGCTATCGGGCGGGAGTCCGCCTTTGGATTCTCCCAAACTCATGGAGCCTCGCGAAGCTTGAAGCCGCACACCAATTTCGAGGGCGGCGGCAATTTCATCGTCCAGTTTCGAGCCGTTGGGGAAAAGGTAAAGGTGGTCTGAGGCGGTTGTGCATCCCGAAAGGGCGAGTTCTGCCAGCGCGGTTTGAGTCGAGATAAATATATCGTCGGGTTGCAATTTCGCCCAAATGGGATACAAGGTCTTCAACCAGTTGAAGAGGTTGGCATCTTGGGCGGCGGGCACGGCGCGTGTGAGGGTTTGGTAGAAATGATGGTGGGTGTTGACCAGCCCCGGCAGGACGACATGCCCCTTGAGGTCGAGCACTTCATCTGCTGTAGGCGGAAGGTCACGGGTTGCCCCGACCTGCTCGATGAACCCGTCGCGAATAAAAAGACCGCCTTCGGGAATTTCCCGCTGGTGGTCGTCCATGGTCACGAGATACGCGTTTTTTATTAGAAGAGTTGACATTAGTTTCAGCCTTTGGGGTTAGCCTTTGGTTTGCTAAACAGACCCAACATAAAGTAATTGTCTGACAACTTCTAGTGTAGCAAAAAACGGCGAGGATGTCAAATAGAATCCCGCGGAATACGTCAGATGCTATAATCCGCTTGCGAATAAAAGCGGTCGTGGATCGTTTTGTGAAAACGAGGACTTTATGTCAAAACAAAATTTTATTGCGAGGGCTTTGTGCCGACTGGCCGGGGATATATACACCAAGGGAAGCACAGAAAAATCTCTTGGGAGGGCATTGCAAAACGCGCGGGAAAAAATCATCCCGCTCGATATTCGTCACGATAAATGGATCCTCTTTTCAGACCATCACAAGGGCGGAAAGAATCGCGCCGACGATTTCCGATTGTGCGAAACGGCATATCTCAATGCGTTGGAGTATTACTTCGAGCAGGGATACAATCTCTGTGTCATGGGAGATGTGGATGAACTTTGGGAGGAGTTCGCTGGCAAGGTGATCCGAAGCAACGGACTCACATTTGCAGCCGAAAGAAAATTTCATGAAGCGGGACGTTATATCCGCATCTGGGGGAATCACGATGAAATCTGGGGAGACCCGACGCTGGTACAGAAATATCTGCAAGGCTTGTACGGCGTGAGACGTCTCGAAATTCCCGAAGCGATTCTTTTCGAGGTTCGCAGCGGAGAAACCATCCTGGGGAAAATTTTTCTTCTGCATGGGCATCAGGGCACACAGAACGAGGGAGAGGGGGCAAAGATTGCAAAATGGACCTTGCACAACATTTGGCGTCCAATTCAGATAATTACAGGGGTTTCCTGCAACACGCCCGCCACTGATTGGCAGATTCGCGCGGAACGCGACAAGATCATTTATGCCTGGGCGGCCAGCCAACCCAAACTGGTTCTGGTTGCCGGGCACACGCACGCGCCCGTTTTTGAATCCTACTCACACCGCGCCAGGCTGATGGCTCAACTCTCAAGTGCGCAACAGGGCATGGAAGAACTTCCGGACGACCAGAGAAAATACAGGCGGGAACAAATCGAACAACTTTCGGCCTCTCTGCAACGGGTGGAGGGAAAACTCAGTTCCGAAGAGAAAGCCACTCTGCCGCTTGAACATCCCCTGCCCTGTTACTTCAACACTGGCTGCTGTTCCTTTGCCGACGGAGATATCACCGGTATCGAAATTGCCGGCGGCGAAATGAGACTTGTCCGCTGGCCCGATGACGATGGAGAACCGCGCCGCAAGATACTTCAATC
>CAILWD010000163.1 GCA_903837815.1 uncultured Chloroflexota bacterium
GCTTCATCCACAAGGACGAAGATGTAGCGCCAGGTCAAGCCAAACATGGCAACCAGCAGGCGCGGAATCCCCACTGCGCGCATGGCGTGAAGCAAGTCGGGGAAGGGGGTGGTCGCCGCCAGCACAATCGCCGCCTGCACCGACAGCCACGATTTGAGCGCGATGCTGATGAAACGTTCCAGTCCTTCGACGGAGGCGGTCAGAGTCCACGAGCCGAGGGGCAGGGAAAATAATTCCGCGCCTTGCACGGTGAAGATGACAGGCAGCGCCGCCAGCACGAAGGGAACCGCGAGCAGCGCACGCTTTTGGACGTAGCCAACTCCCAGCGTGGACAAAATTTCGATGGACAGAATCAGCGCGAGGAGCAGGATGTAAACCGCCCAAGCGGAGACGGGAGTCAGGGAGCAGGTCAAGATGAAGGCAACTGCCAGGACAAATTTCACCCGTCCATCCAACTGATGAATGGGGCTATGGTTGTGGCGGTAGGGGTCGAGAAAATGAACGTGCATTATGCCTTTTGTTGCGAACGCCGCATGTATGCCACGCCCAGCGCTACGCCGAAGACAACCAGCGAGCCGATGATGCCAGCAATGATGGTGGCAAAGGCTTCGTTGGTGATGCCGGGGAAGACGTAATCGGGGATGACTTCATAGAGCGGACCCTGCGCCGTGTCGAGAAAGCCTTTTTGCTCGGCGACCCATTCCAAGCCGTCGGGGTGGGCGGAGGCGAGCGGCGAGAAGATTGCCAACAGCAGGGCGATTCCCAGACCGACTGCCCAGACCAGTTTCCCTGCCGGGGCGGGCTGACTGGTTTGAACGAGGTCGCGCCGCGCCGCAAAGAGGAAAGCCAGCGCGCCGACGGTGATGAGTCCTTCGCCGATGCCGATGACCGCATGAATGCCCGCCATGGCTGGGATGGAGATGTTGGCGGGGGATGTGCCCGAAGCGGCGAGTTGCAGGGCGACGGCGAGCGAGGCGATGAAAATCGAGAGCCAGGCGGTCACGAAGCCATTGACCAAAAGCGACCAGCGACTTTCGCCGAGCAATTTTTTCAAGCTGGCATGGACAAAGTAGGAAACCGTCACGCCGACGACTGCCATGTTGAAGATATTGGCTCCCAACGCCAGCAGGCCGCCATCCTGAAAGATGAGCGCCTGAATGCCGACCACGGTGGTCATGACGATGATTGCCGCCCAGGGACCGAGGAGGATGGTGGCGAGCGCCGCGCCCATCAAGTGTCCCGATGTGCCGCCCGCGACGGTGAAGTTGAGCATTTGCCCGGCGAAGATTGCCGCCGCCAAAACGCCCATCAGCGGGACTTGACGCTCGCCGAGGTCTTGTCCCACGCGGCGGAGCGCGTAGCCAATTGCGCCGATGGATAAAATCCACAGGATGACAGAAACGAGCACGGACAGGAATCCGTCAGGGATGTGCATGGGTTGAGGGGAATACAACATGGCTAATCTCCTTTATCTATCTTGTGTCGTTGTGAGGAGGAGCGGAGCGACGGCGAAGCAATTTCCAACTCGAGCGGATTGCTCACTGCACTGGCGTGCAGCGCAAGTGTCGTCGGGACGAACACCCTGCTCGCAATGACATTGGTTATTTTTGGCAATCCGGGCAAATCCCGAAGAAAGTCACATGGCTGTCGATGGAGCGATACCCGCTGGCGGATTCCAATTCCTTGAATAATTTTTCCAGCGCGGCGTGGTCAATTTGAATTTCGGCGTGACACTCGCGGCAGATGAGATGATGGTGGTTGTGATTCTCCGCCAGTTCGTAGACCATTTTTCCGTTGCCCACATGCGCGGCAAGCAGGAATTTTTTCTCCGCCAGTTCTTCGAGCGTGCGGTAAACTGTCGGCTCGGTCAGGCTGGGATGTTCCTCCCGCGCCATCTCGTAGACCTGGGTGGGGGAGAGATGTCCGCCTGTGTGGTGGAGGACGTGCAGAATCGCCACCCGCTGGGGGGTCATGCGCAAACCTTGGGCGCGGAGTTGGGGAGCATATTTGAGAGAGCAGGTCATTAAAAAATCCTTATTGCAAGAAGTTGCAATAGTATAATTTATAAGACGATGGGCGGGGAGGGGCTTCTTACCTCGTGAGAACGTCGAATAAAACATGATTAACCCCAAATTTAATCTGGACGCAGATGAACGCTGATTTTCGCTGATCGGGAAGAAAAAATCTGCGTTTTCACCTGCCCTTGCGGGCGGTGCAAGGGTCAGAGTAAATCAGCGTCCCAAATGCCTTTAAAAACAAACTTACCCGTTAAACCTTAATTTCGGGGTGAGTCATGTTTCACTTCTTATTTTTTTCGTTCTATCCGCGTTTTCTCTCTGCCGCCTGAAAACCATTCAATTTGCGCTGCCCGTATTTTTTGACAGACATTTTATCCATTAATTCACTTTGAATGCTACCTAATTTTTGTGCAAAATACCCTACATGTCATTGACGATTGACTGGCTGAAAACCCTTTTAGCCACTGAAGGGGAACCAAAGAACGGACGCAACTCCTCCCCGCCCTTGACCTGCGACTCCCGTACACCGTCCCCGAGCCGCTTTGCGGCGAGTGGGGGCAAAAATTACTTCTGCTCATCCCATTTCTCGCGCAAACCATCAAACACAAGGCGCGGGTTATTCAAGACGTTTCTGCCCAAAATCCCAATGGCGCGGTCAATCAACAGAGATTCCCCCGCAAACTTTTTGTTGATTGGCAATAAAGTGGCGCTCGCGCCCTCGCCGCCGACCTGTGGACTTCGCACGGTCACAAGATTGTGCAGGAAGTTCACCCGAAGTATCTTGACCCTGAAAAGGCAGATGACAGGCGGGTTTGGGGGGAAGTAATGAGTAAAAAGTAATGAGTGAGAAGTAAAGCAAAATTCCACAGCCGCAAAGCCGGGGAATTTTGCTTTTGATTCTGCAATTGTTGGTTCTTTTCTTCTCGATTAAAATCCGCTGAACCGTTGAGTTTGGAAACAGCCTCGGGAGGGCGCCCATGAGAAAACGACTTGCCTTAATCTTGATTCTGGTTATCACCCTGACCGTCACAACCGTCTTTGCCGCACCGGGAGATACCACCCGTGTTTCTGTGGATTCGAGCGGAGCGCAGGGGAATAACGCTTCAGGTGATCCTTCCATTTCAGCCGATGGACGCCATGTGGCATTTGTTTCTGCGGCCACAAACCTGGCGAGTGGAGATATGAATGGATTTAATGATGTTTTCGTACGCGACATCGACGGAATCACGACGACGCTTGTCTCAGTGGATTCGAGCGGGGCGCAGGGGAATGGCGCATCGAGCGAGCCTTCCATTTCCGCCGATGGACGCTACGTGGCGTTTAAATCTGATGCCGCCAATCTGGTGGGCGGGGATACGAATGGGCTGTCCGATATTTTTGTGCGTGACCTCAACCTGAACACAACCACGCGAATCTCCGTGGATTCGAGCGGGGCGCAGGGGAATAACGCATCGGACAAGCCTTTCATTTCAGCCGATGGACGCTACGTTACGTTTCGTTCTTTCGCCACCAACCTGGTGGGCGGGGATACGAATGTGGGGCCCGATGTTTTTGTGCGTGACCTCACCCTAAACACAACCACGCGCGTCTCAGTAGATTCGAGCGGGGCGCAGGGGAATGGCGGTTCAGATACTCCTTCCATTTCTACCGATGGACGCTACGTTACGTTTCGTTCTGTCGCCACCAACCTGGTGGGCGGGGATACAAATGGGCAGGCTGACATTTTTGTGCGCGACACCGTCGGGAACAAAACCACACGTGCCTCGGTGGCTTCGGACGGGACGCAGGGGAATGCAGGTTCATCTTGTGCATCCATTTCCGCCGATGGGCGTTATGTGGTGTTTTATACTGACTCCACCAACTTGGTGAGCGGAGATACGAATGGGGCGAATGATGTTTTCTTGCGTGACCGTATCACGAATACGACGACGCGCGTCTCGGTGGATTCGAACGGGGCGGAGGGGAATAGCACTTCAGTCCGTCCTGTTATTTCTGCCAATGGACGCTACGTGGCGTTTGATTCTGTTGCCTCTAATTTGGTGAGCGGGGATACGAATGGGATGTGGGATGCCTTCGTGCGTGATACTGTCAGGAACACGACGACGCGCGTCTCGGTGGATTCGAGCGGGGCGCAAGGAAATGATATTTCGTACTTTTCATTCTTCACGCCGTCTATTTCCGCCGATGGACGTTACGTGGTGTTTTATTCTAACTCCAGCAACCTGGTAAGCGGTGATACGAATGGACTTTTTGATGTTTTCGTTCATGAACAGGACATCGCCGCGCCCACCGTCGCGAGCCAGACCCTGCAATCTACATACACAGGCACGGGGCCATCCAGTTTCACAGTCACCTTCAGTGAGAAGGTCAACAACGCGGGCGGCGGGGCATTGACAGACGACGCCGCCAACCCCGATAACTATGTGGTGATGGAGCAGGGCAAGGTCAGCGGCTTTCAGACCAGCGCCTGCAATGCCGTTGACGCGCTCAACGACACCCGCGTCACCCCCAGCGGCGTGACCTACATCCCCAACACGGCGGTGGTCAATTTTGGCAGTCCCCTACCCGTCGGGCTTTACCGCCTCTTCGTCTGCGGCACGACTTCCATTGTAGATTTGGCGGGCAATCACCTCAACAATGGTACGGACTCCACCTTTGATTTCACGGTCAGCACGGCGACTGCCAGCAGGTCGTCTTCCAAATCTGGAAACGGCAACGGGGAGAGATGGCTGCCCAACACAGGCTTTGCGCCTAACGTCGTCACCCGCCTGCCCGAACACCCCGACGAACAGATGTACGCCAAAATGGGCGACCTGTGGTTGGAAATCCCCTCGCAGAAAATCAAGGCGAATATTGTTGGCGTGCCGCAGTCCGAAAATAACTGGGACGTGAAATGGCTTGGCAACGATGCGGGCTGGCTCAACGGGACGGCGTTCCCGTCATGGGAGGGGAACTCGGTACTCACGGGTCACGTCATGGGCGCGGATGGTTTGCCCGGTCCCTTTGCGAAATTGCAGGATTTGGGGTATGGCGAGCGGGTCATCGTTCACATGCTCGACCAGCAGTACGTGTTTGAAGTCCGCAACAAGCGGTTGGTGCGCCCCGATTCCACGTCCTTCGCCTTCGAGCATTTGGAAGGCGACTCGTACCTGACTCTGGTCACCTGTTCCGGGTACAACGAAGAGGGTGACACCTACAGTTTCCGCCGCATCATCCGCGCCGTGCTTGTGGAAGTGAAGTAGATTTTTATCGGTGCGAGCCGCCAATTTTGCTCTCCCCTGGCGCTGCCCCCCAGGGCAGGCGTGGCGGTGGAGTAATCCCCTTTTAAAACGTGACGGTCTCCGCTGTCACGTTTTTTGTTGTGAAATCTCCACAACAAGACCTTCCCTCTGTTACCCAACTCCTCTGGGGAAGTCGTACCCAATTTTCTTCTGCACCGCCGCAATCTGGGTGAAGGCTTGCTTCAACAATTCCTGCTGGATGTAGCCCAGCTTGCCGGGCTGGATGATGTTCTGCGGACTCCGCCCGGACTGGATTGCCGCAATCTGGGTTTGCAGGCGCAATTGCATTAGGAAGTCGTAGGAGGCGATGATTTCGTCACGGCTGGAGGGGAGGATGGCGTTTCTTTCGGTCAGCGCTTCGATGCGTTTCAAGGTATGCGTCTGGTCGATTTGGTGGCGCAGGGCATACAGCCGCGAAAAACTGACCATCGGCATCATGGCGTCTTTGAGGTTGATCTCCCCGGCGTGCTCGGTCCCGCCGCCGCTGAGGTAGATGTTGCCCGGCAAGCGGATGGGCGGTTTGAACGCCAGGGCGTTTCGCGCAAGGTGATGGAGGAAGGACGGTGTATCCCGCAGAACCTTGTGGATGTGCTGGCGCAGTTCGAAGGTCAATTCCGCTTCGCCGTACACCGTGCGGAAGTCGAAGAAGATGCTCAGGTCGATGACCTCCTGCTCTTCGGATTTTTGCGCCCACTCATCGAATCCGTTCAACCAATCGGGCAGGGAGCGGCACCAGCGCGGGTTGCTCGCCATCACCCCGCCGCGACAGTACGGGTAGCCCGCCTGGTTCAAGCCGTCGCAGACACGCTGCCCCAATTGCAGGAAATATTCGGCGGCGTGTCGCGGGTCGGCGTCGGCGGGCGGGGCAAAGATGATGCCGTTGTCCTGGTCGGTGACGAGGGTCTGCTCCTGCCGTCCCTGACTGCCCATGGCGATGAAGGCAAACGGGGCGGGCGGCTTGCCGAGGTCGTCCACCGCCAGTTGAATCAAACGCTCGGTGGCGGCGTCGCAGATCGAAGCCAGCATGTTGGTGACGTGACGCGGGCGGGCGCTGCTGTCCATCAGAGTCCGCACCAGCAGGGAGGTTCGTCCGCTGGAATGCGCCACCTCGTCGGGCGACTTGGCGCGGCTGATTTCACGCGAAAGCACAATAGGCCCGTAACGCTGGAATTGAATCAGCGATTTGTTATCCACCACGCTGACGATTTGTCCGCTGCGGTCTTCGACTGCGAGGTGAAGCACGCCCTTTTCTTCCATACGCATGAGGGCTTCGTAAATCAGCGCGTCTTCCGAAATCTTGATCAGCGGGGCGCTCATGATGGTGTGGATGGGCGCGTGGAGGTCGGCGTTTTCGGACAGGACGCGGGCGCGTAAATCATGGTCGGTGACGATGCCGATGACGGCGGAGTTTTCACTGGCGACCAGCGCGGCGGTCACGTTGCGGGCGGTCATCAGCCGCGAGAGTTGGGCAATGCTGGTGTCCATCGGGCAGGTGACACTATCCCGCCCCAGGTTGGCAATCGGTTCGTGCAGGAAGAGCAGCGAGGCTTGCAGTCTTTCAATCAACGCCTCGCGTTCCGCCTCGCGTCTGTGGACTGTGGAAACATCCTCCAGCAAGCCGTCAATGTAGGCGGGATGATTTTGCGCGTCTCGAATCAGACGCGCCGACAGCGAAATAAAATTAACCGCCGCTTCGCCCGTTTCGACTTGGATGATGTGGTTTTCGATTTTGTCATCTGCCAGGAGTTTTTCAAAGACCCGTTCGTATTCTGCCGTGTCGGGGAAGAAGTCCGCAAGGGCGGGTTGGGAAGCCTCGACGGGGAGCAGTTCGCGCCCTGCGGAGTTGATCTCCAAAAAGATTCCGTGCCGCGCCGCCCTTGCGCGGAAGATTCCAATTGGCGCCGAGCCTGCCGCTGAGTTCAGTTCCCCGTTTTCGAGCGCGAGAGACTGGCGCGTGATGTCTTTCGCCAGCAGGATAAATCCGCGCTGACCTGCAAACAGAATCGGGTTGACGGTCAGGATGCACTCCACCAGACTCCCGTCGCGGCGAGTCAAACATCCTTCGAGAGATTCACCCGCTGTCGGCTCGGCATCCGCATTTTGGAAGCGCTCCCAGACTGCGGCGTTGTCCGCTTCACGCGGAAGCAGGTCGGCGAGTTCCAAAAATTCCAACTGGCGGGCGGTGTAGTCAAGCATATCCAAAAAGGTGGGGTTGGCGTAGCGGCAGCGGTCATCGAGAATCAGCAGGGTGCCTTCGGTGGTGGCTTCGATCAGGGTGTGATAACGCTCGGTGGATTCGCGCAGGGTGTCCAGCACTTCCTGCCGCGCCCGTTCGATGCGCAGGCTTTGTTGCAGCACGAAGACGAGCAGCAAAATGATTGCGCCCGAAATCGCCAGCGAGGTGTTGACCAGACTTCTTTCGATGGCGGCAATCTCGCGGTTGACATCGTCGGTGTAGATGCCTGTGCCGATGACCCAGCCCCAGGGCGCGAATCCCTTGACGTAGGATTCCTTCGGTTCGAGCCGCTGCGGGTCGTCCTTCCACTGCCAGACGTAATCGATGTAGCCTTCGCCCTCGCGCCGCACCTGGTCGGCGAACTCGACGAAGATGGCGACCCCGCGCGGGTCGGTGAAACTGTCGAGTTCCTGCCCGTTCAGGTCGCCGCGATAGGGGTGCATAATCATGCGCGGCTGCATGTCTTGAATCCAGAAATAGTCCTTGCCCTCCGCGCCGTAGCGCAGCGCCTCGATGCGGGTGATTGCCAGCGCCTGCGCTTCTTCGCGGGTCAGCAAGCCGTTTTGTTCGTCGCGTTCGTAGGATGCCAGAATGCTCCACGCGGAGTTGGTGAGTTCGCGAATCATTTCGCGCTTGCGCTCCAGCAGGGTCTGCTCGAAGGACGGCAGGATGATGCCCCAGATGGCGGAGATGAACAACCCGATGGCAATCAGGGTGGGGAGGAAAATTCGCAGGATGTAGGAACGCCGCTGGAAATGCCGATGCTTCGCGGAAGCCGCGTGATCTACGCGGGCGGCTGCTTTGCGGTAGGCGGGATGGGTCTCATCTGCCAGGCTGACGCTCGAAAAGAACGCCTGCCGAAACCGAAACCAATCGTCGCGCGGCATTTCGATGCCGTACTGGTGTCCCTGCCCGTTGGCGAGGTGAAAGTCCGTGCCGGCGGAAACCAGCAAGTTGTGTTTGTTCGCCAGTTGAATCAAAGAGTCGCGCTGGCTCTCGGTGAAAGGCGCGTACACGGCTTCGAGACCGTCCAGCCCTTTCGACTTTAATTCCCCGACCAGTTGATCCAGTTTATCGAGGTCTGATTCAAAATGGAGCGGATGCGCCCAAAAGACGCGCCCGCCTGCGCGATGAATCAGCGCGATGGCTTCGCCGACTTCGAGTTGTCCCTGCGGGGCGGCGCTGACGGCTGGCGCGCTGTCATTCGGACGGCTGGCTCCCGCTTTGCGCAACGAGCCTGCGATGCTGTGAACTTCCAGGTTGTGAATCTGACGCAGGGAGTGCAGGGTCGCCATCAGTTCGGGATGCTCGAAGTCGAAGCCGTAGCCAAGCAGGTGCGCTTCGCGCCCATTGAACTGGGTCGTCAACTCCACGCCCGAAAGACAAGCCACGCCGCGTTTCTTGAGCGCCTCGCGCAAACGCGGCAAGCCTTCGATGCTGTCGTGGTCGGTCAGGGCGGCATAACGCACTCCCGCCGAAGCAAGGCTGGCTGCCAGCGCTTCGGGCGTCTGGTCGCCGTCGCTGAAAATCGAATGACAGTGGAAGTTGACGAGAATCGAATCGTTCATGAGAGCAAATTCAACGGCTGCAATTTCTTACTAACCACGGAGACACTGAGGCACGGAGTTTTATAACGGTTTTTCTCGGTGTCTCCGTGCCTCAGTGGTTCAATTTCTGAAACTTACGCCTTGCTGTTCTTTTGGGTCATCAGCGAGACGACCACCAGCGTAATGAAGCTCAACGGGATGGAAACAATTCCAGGGTTGTTGAGCGGAATCGGCGCGTCGAGCGGGTTCAAGCCGTAGAGGGTGTACAACTCCGGAGAGAAGGCGATCAATCCCAGCGAGGTGACGATACCCACCACGATGGAAGCGGCAATGCCCCGCGCTGTGGTCTTCTTCCAGAAGAGCAGCATGACGATGGCGGGCAGGTTTGCCGAAGCCGCCACTGCAAACGCCAGCCCGACGAGGAAGGTCACGTTCATGCCCTTGAACAAAATGCCGAGCAAAATGGCGATGCCGCCGATGACAAAGGCGGAGATTTTTCCAGCGCGGACTTTCTGGCGGTCATCCATTTTGACATTCAGGTAGCGATCCATCAGGTCGTGGGCGACTGCGCCCGAAGCGGCGACGATCAAGCCGCTGACGGTTCCCAACACGGTGGCGAAGGCAATCGCTGAAATCACCGCGAAGAGCAGTTCGCCGAAGGAACGCGCCAACAGCGGAGCCGCCATGTTGCTGTCGGCGGGATTAATCACGCCATTGACCATTGCGCCCAACCCCATGAAGAGGGTCAGGATGTAGAAGAAGCCGATGGCGGCAATCGCCACAATGGTCGATTTGCGCGCGCTGGCGGGGCTTGGCACGGTGTAATAGCGGATGAGAATGTGCGGCAGCGCGGCGGTGCCGAGGAACAGCGCCAACATCAGCGAGAGGAAGTCCAGCCGTTCGAGCAGGGTTCCTTCCACTTTGAACTTCAAGCCGGGGCGCATGATGCGGTCACCGGTCACATCCTTGGGATAATAGACCGTGACCTTCTCCCCTGCCTTGTCCACAAAGCCCGCCGTCTTCCAGGTCTGGACGATGGTGTCCTTCGCGGTCAGCGTGGACAAAAACTCGAAGATGGATAACCCGCCCGTTTCGGTGTTTTTCTGTCCGTTGATTTGCTGGAGGTTGCCCACCTGCCGCAGTTGATTATCGGCAGAGGCGGGAGCGCCGTTGATCCATTTTTCCGCGCCCTTCATTTCCACAAACTGACTTTCCTTCAACGTGATTGCGCCGTCGGCTTCGGAGGCGTACCACCAGGTTTCTTTTCCTTCGTGGCCCAGTTTGACGAAGACCAGCCCGCCCTTGACCTCAGCCTGCTCCAACACGTCCCAACCCGCCTCCGAGACTTCGATCTGGTCGCCGTTCTTGACCGCCGCCAAATGCGAATATTCATAAAATTCCGCTGTGCCGCCCTGATCGGGTTGGGTGGACAAGCCGCGAACGACCACCGCTCCCACCAAAACGCTGGAGAAAACGATTAGCAAGCCGCCTTTCAAAAATTGCACATAAGTGGTGGATGCCATGCCCGCTGTGGCGACGATGGTGATGACGATGGCTCCGACCATCAGCACGCCCCAGGCGTGGGGGATTCCCAACAGCGGCTCGACCAGCACGCCCGCGCCGACCATCTGCGGGATGAGGTAACAAACGGAAACCACCAGCGTGCTGATGGCTGCC